>JAYRUZ010000027.1:0-5963 GCA_041918795.1 Azonexus sp.
CTCTACCGCTGGGAAATGAACATCCGCATGGCCGCCATCCTCGGCTTCGTCGGCGCCGGTGGCCTCGGCCAACTGCTCTATTTCGAACTCTCGCTCTTCCACTACGCCCAGGCGGCGACGGTGATCGGTGCCATGCTGCTGCTGTCGATCGCGGTGGATCAGGCGAGTGCCTGGCTGCGGCGGCGGATGGGCTGAGTCGGCGCAGGGGTTATCCGCTATCATTTCGCGATATTCCAGCGCGATATGAGTCAATACAGGGCCGACCCAGGCATGACCGACAACCAGAACCCCGAGCAGCAAGCCCGCGACCGCATCGATGCCCAGTTGCGCGCCGCCGGTTGGGCGGTGCAGTCGAAGAGCAAAGTCAATTTCGCTGCCGCGCCGGGTGTTGCTGTGCGTGAATGGCAAACCGATGTCGGGCCGGCCGACTACGTGCTGTTCATCGACAAGAGGGCCGTCGGCGTCATCGAAGCCAAGCGCGAATCCGAAGGCCTGCACCTCACCGTCCATGAAAGCCAGACCGAAGGCTACGCCGCCGCCAAACTCAAGTGGGTGAACAACAACGAGCCGCTGCCCTTTCTCTATGAAGCCACCGGCACGATCACCCGCTTTACCGATACGCGCGACCCCAAGCCGCGCTCGCGCGAGGTGTTCAGCTTCCACCGGCCGGAAACCCTGCGCGACTGGCTGGCCGAAGGGGTCAGTCTGCGCGCCCGCCTCGCCGGCCTGCCGCCGCTCAACCCCGAGCACCGGCCCGCGAAAGAACTCCGCCTGCGCGACTGCCAGGAAACCGCCATCGCCAACCTCGAACAATCCTTCCGCGAAGCCCGCCCACGCGCCCTGATCCAGATGGCAACCGGCGCCGGCAAGACCTACACCGCCATCACCAGCATCTACCGCCTGCTCAAGCACGCCGACGCCAAACGCGTGCTCTTCCTGGTCGATACCAAAAACCTCGGCGAGCAAGCCGAGCAGGAAATGATGGCCTATGTGCCGATCGACGATAACCGCAAATTCACCGAGCTTTACACGGTGCAGCGCCTGAAGAGCAGCTTCGTCGACAAGGGCGCCGACGTCTGCATCTCGACCATCCAGCGCCTCTACTCGCTGCTGCAAGACAAGGAGCTCGACGAAGCCGCTGAAGAAATCAACCCGGCCGAGATGGTGCAACCCAAAGCCCCGGCCCCGGTCGCCTACAACGCCAAAATCCCGCCCGAATTCTTCGATTTCATCTTCATCGACGAATGCCACCGCAGCATCTACAACCTCTGGCAGCAGGTGCTCGACTACTTCGACGCCAGCCTGATCGGCCTCACCGCGACGCCCGACAACCGTACCTACGGCTTCTTCAGGAAGAACGTCGTCAGCGACTACAGCCATGAAAAGGCCGTCGCCGACGGGGTGAACGTCGGCAACGAAATCTACCTGATCGATACCCACGTCACCCAGCACGGCGGCGTTATCGCCGCCCAGCAGCAGGTTGAAAAGCGCGAACGCCTGACCCGCAAGAAGCGCTGGGAACAGCAGGACGAAGACGCTGCCTACAGCGCAACCCAGCTCGACCGCGACATCGTCAATCCCGACCAGATCCGCACCGTCATCCGCGCTTTTCGCGACAAGCTGCCGGCCATCTTTCCCGGTCGCGCCGAGGTGCCCAAGACCCTGATCTTCGCCAAGACCGACAGCCACGCCGACGACATCATCCAGACCGTGCGCGAGGAATTCGGCGAAGGCAACGCCTTCTGCAAGAAAGTCACCTACCGCGCCAGCGAAGACAAAAAACTGCCCGATGGCACGGTGCACCGCGGCGAAGACCCCAAATCCATCCTCGCCCAGTTCCGCAACGAATACCACCCGCGCATCGCCGTCACCGTCGACATGATCGCCACCGGCACCGACGTCAAACCGCTCGAATGTCTGCTCTTCATGCGCGACGTCAAAAGCCGCAACTACTTCGAACAGATGAAAGGCCGCGGCACCCGCACGCTGGACATGGACGAACTGCGCAAAGTCACGCCCAGCGCCAAAACCGCCAAGACCCACTACGTTATCGTCGACGCCATCGGCGTCACCAAATCGCTGAAAACCGCCAGCCAGCCGCTGATCACCAAGCCCGGCGTGCCGCTCAAGGATCTGGCCATGGGCATCCTGATGGGCGCCAGCGATACCGACAGCATCTCCTCGCTGGCTGGCCGTCTGGCGCGGCTGAACAAGCAACTCGACGCCGACGACCAGCGCCGCCTGCGCGAAGCGGCCGGCGGCGTTGAGTTGAGCCATCTGGTCAGCAAACTGTTCAACGCCATCGACGGCGACCTCATCGAAGCCCGCGCCCTCGAGCTGGCCGGCCTACCTATCGGCAACGACCCCGGCGACACGCTGCGCGACCAGGCGCAGCAACAACTGGTCGGCGAAGCGGCGGCGCTGATGAACGGAGAATTCATCGAACTGATCGACACCATCCGCCGCGAAAAAGAACAGACCATCGATCCTGGACTGGACATGCTTATTCACGCCGGCTGGAGCAAGGACAGCGCCGCGCAGGCCGAAGCACTGACCAGCGAATTCGCCGACTGGCTGGCTGCCCACCGCGACGAAATCGAGGCCCTAACCATCTACTTCGCCCAACCCTGGCGCCGGCGCGAAGTCACGCTCAAGCTGGTGCGCCAGGTGCTCGACAAACTGAAAGCCGACAAACCGAAGCTCGCTCCGCTGCGCATCTGGCAAGCCTACGGCCAGCTCGATGCCACCCGTCATTCCCGCGAAAGCGGGAATCCAGAAGCCGAACTCACCGCTCTTGTCGCACTAATCCGCCGCGTCTGCGGCCTGGATGCGACAATCACGCCCTTTGCCGACACCGTGCGCAAGAACTTCCAGACCTGGATCATGCAGCACCACGCCGGCGGCGCCGACAAATTCAACGAAGAACAAATGAACTGGCTACGCATGCTCCGCGACCACATCGCCCACTCGTTCCACGTGGAACGCGCCGACCTTGAGCTACCTCCCTTTGGTCAGGGAGGGCTGGGGAAAATGTGGCAACTGTTCGGCGAGGGCATGGACCCGTTGCTGGACGAGTTGAATGAGGTATTGGTGGCGTGATGGAAGCTGTGGAATTGCCGGTGGGTTGGAGCAGGGCTAGGGTTGGCGAAGTGGCCACCTTATTTCGGGGCGTAACCTATTCGAAGGATCAGGCTTTAACTGCTCCGCAGGTTGGTATGAAACCAATTCTTCGCGGAAACAATATCAACGGCGAGCTGAATTTTGATGATCTTGTCTATGTTCCCGAGGCGTTAATTGCCCAGGAGCAGCTAATTTCCACCGGGGACATCATTTTTGCGATGTCTAGCGGCAGCAAACATTTGGTCGGCAAGTCTGCAAAGGCTCGAATTTCATTCGATGGTGGTTTCGGTGCTTTCTGTGGCCTGGTACGGGCAACCGAGGCAATTAACCAGGATTTCCTACATTACGTCTTTCAGGGGAGCGATTTTCGGCGCGCGATTAGCGAGGTTTCCAAAGGTTCTAACATCAACAACCTCAAGCGAGAGCACATTCTTGATTTTGAGTTCTCCTGTCCGCCGCTCGCCGAGCAACACCGCATCGTCGCCAAGATCGAGGAACTGTTTTCCGAACTCGATCAGGGCGTGGCCAGCCTGAAAACCGCCCGCGAACAGCTCAAGGTCTATCGCCAGTCGCTGCTCAAAAATGCCTTCGAAGGCAAGTTGACCGCCGCCTGGCGCGCCGCCCACCGCGACCAGCTCGAAACCGCCGCTGCCCTGCAACAACGCATCGCCCGTGAGCGCCAAACCCACCACCAGCAACAACTCGCCGACTGGCAAACCGCCGGCCAAGCAGGCCCCAAACCCAAACCCCCCAAGCCCTTGCCTCCGCTCACCGCGGAAGAACTCGCCGAGTTGCCTGAATTGCCGGCGGGGTGGGTGTGGATGAAATATGGCGACATGTGTTCGTTGGTCCGAAACGGCATTTCGGCAAAGCCGGAAGGCGATTCAGGAACTCCGATTTTTCGAATCAGTGCTGTTCGACCGATGTGTTTCGACATGGCGGACATCAGGTATATCGACAACTCCAGCGGCGAGTTTGACACCTACCGACTGGAACGCGGCGACCTCGTTTTTACGCGCTACAACGGTTCGAGGCAGTACGTTGGTGTGTGCGCGGAATATCGCTCAGATGAAAAGTGCCTCTTCCCGGACAAGTTGGTTCAGACGCGTGTCTTTTCCAAGTTGCTCTTGACCTCGTTTCTTGAAAAAGCGCTTAACTCAGGGGCTTCGCGTGCTTTCGTCGAGTCAAAAATCCGCACCACTGCGGGGCAGTCCGGTGTTTCCGGCGAGGACATCAAGAACATTCCGGTTCCGGTTTGTTGCCTTGAAGAGCAACTCGAAATCGTCCAAGAACTTGAATCCAAACTCTCCGAAGCCGACCAACTCGACCAAACCCTCGCCTCCGCGCTGCAACAGGCCGACGCGCTGCGCCAGTCCATCCTGAAAAAGGCCTTCTGCGGTGCACTGCTCCCGCAGGACAAAAACGATGAACCCGCCGCCGCCCTGCTCGAGCGCATCCGCGCCGGAAAATCGAATGGCATGAAAATACCGGTCAAGCGAGGAAAAGCTGGGTAATATACTGGTGTTATATCCAGTTATTTTTCTAGTCCGATCATGCAAACTCAATCCAGCGCTCAAACCCCGATTACGATCTACCAGTCCGCCGATGGCACCATCGCCACTGAGGTTCGCCTCGAAGGCGAAACCGTCTGGCTCACGCAGAAGCAGATCGCCGAGATTTTTTCGACAACGCCCGAGAACATTCTGATGCACCTTCAGAATGTATTTCGTGATGCTGAGTTGCTTGAAGAAGGAACTGCTAAGGATTTCTTAGTAGTTCGCCAAGAGGGTAGCCGCCAAGTCAAACGCTCTTTGAAACATTACAACCTGGATGCCATCATTTCTGTCGGTTACCGGGTTAATTCAAAAAAAGGTACCCAGTTCCGCATCTGGGCCAACCGCATTCTCAAGGACCATCTGGTCCGTGGCTACACGCTGAACCAGCAGCGCCTGACGCAGCAGCAGGAAAATATCCGCCAGCTGGAACGCACACTGAGCCTGTTCCAGCAAAACTTGATAGAGCAGGCCAGTTTGCCGGAGGCGCGCGGGCTGGTGAATGTGATTGCCGGTTATGCCCGCACCTTTGTGCTGCTCAACCAGTTCGACAGCGAGCGCCTGCCGCTCGGCGATTTTGCGACGACGATCCATTACGAAATTCGCGAGGACGAGGCGCTGGCCGGGATTGCAACGTTGAAAGCGGACATGCTGGCGAGAGGCGAGGCATCGGAACTCTTCGGCAATCAGAAGGACGACAGCTTTGCCGGCATTCTCGGCAACATCCTGCAATCCTTCGGCGGTGAATACCTGTACCCGAGCATCGAGGAACAGGCGGCACATTTGCTGTATTTCGTGATCAAGAACCATCCGTTCTCGGATGGCAACAAGCGCATCGGCGCTTTCCTGTTCATCTGGTTCCTGCAACGCAACCGGCATCACCTGAAATCGGATGGCGAACTGAAGATCAACGACAACGCGCTGGCGGCGATTGCGCTCTTGGTGGCACAGAGCGACCCGGCGCAGAAGCAGTTGATGATTCACCTGATCATGAATCTGATTCGGGGATAAAACTGAAAACGATGCATGGGCCTGACTCTCGACCTTGATGGGTGTTTTTTCTTGATCCGGTTTTGATTTTGGAGCGCGGCGTTTCTTTTGTGTGGACATGAAGTGCCGATAAATCAATCATCTGTCACCGTTTTGCATCTATTGAAATTCTTGATTTCTGCTTGAAAGATTCACCGAAATGAACGCAACCGCATCCATCGTCTCCCGTGTCTGGAGCTTCTGTACCACGCTGCGCGACGACGGGGTCGGCTATGGCGACTACCTCGAACAGCTGACTTA
>JAYRUZ010000027.1:6063-14465 GCA_041918795.1 Azonexus sp.
TGAAGACGACCGGCCGCGCCGCCGTGGTGGTGCCGGACAACGTGCTGTTCGAGGGCGGGGCGGGGGAGACGGTGCGCCGCAAGCTGCTGGAGACGACCGACCTGCACACGATTTTGCGGCTGCCGACCGGGATTTTCTACGCCAACGGCGTCAAGGCCAACGTGCTGTTCTTCGACAACCAGCCGGCCCGCGCCGAGCCGTGGACCAAGGAAGTGTGGGTGTACGACTACCGTACCAACATCCACCACACGCTGAAAAAAAAGCCGCTGCGTTTCGAGGATTTGCAGGATTTCGTCACCTGCTACAACCCGCTGAACCGCTTCGAGCGCAACGAAACCTGGCACGAGACGGACAACCCCGAAGGCCGCTGGCGCAAGTTCAGCCACGAGCAGATCATCGCCCGCGACAAGACCAGCCTGGACATTTTCTGGCTCAAGGACAAGAGCCTGGCCGACCTCGACAACCTGCCGGAGCCAGATGAACTGGCGGGCGAGATCATCGAAAACCTGGAGGCGGGCTTGCAGAGCTTCCGCGCGGTGGCAGCGGCCTTGGGTTGAGCGGGCTGGCGTTGCGGTTTTTGCCCATTTTGGGCAGTGCACCGCAGCAGTGATGCCTTCCAAGCGGGCTCGGCGTATAGTTCGCCTCCCGTTGTCCTGTCATCCCCGTTCGGGGAGTCCGACCATGCCGTTGCCGACTTACGATCCTGCCGATTACGCTGCTCAACTTGCGACCAAGGTCGCGCATTTTCGCGATAACTTCGCTGAACTTGGCATTGACGCAGATAAGGGCGAGCCGGCGGTGTTCGCTTCCGAGCCTGCGCATTACCGGATGCGCGTCGAGTTTCGCGTCTGGCATCAGGACGAGCGCCTGGATTACGCGATGTTCGACCCGGCCGATCCGCGGCAACCGATCACGCTCGATACCTTTCTGCCCGCAACCGCCAGCATCTGCGACCTGATGCCGCGTCTGCGCGACCGCCTGGCGAGTAACGAAGCCTTGCGCCGCCGCTTGTTCCAGATCGATTTCATCGCCACCCTGAGCGGCGAAATGCTGGTCACGCTGATCTACCACCGCAAGCTCGATGAGGTCTGGGAAGCGTCTGCTCGCGACTTGGCGGCAGAATTGGGCATCCAGATCATTGGCCGCAGCCGCGGTCAGAAGGTTGTGCTGGAGCGCGACTGGGTGCTGGAGGAGTTCGAGCTGAATGGCCGCCGGCTGAAATACCAGCAGGTCGAGGGCAGCTTCACGCAGCCGAACGCCGGGGTGAATCGCCAGATGCTGGGCTGGGCCTGCGCCCAGGCCAGGGATTTCGGCGGCAATCTGGTCGAGCTGTATTGCGGCAACGGCAATTTCACCATCGCGCTGGCCCCGCTCTTCGAGCGCGTGCTGGCTACCGAGGTGAGCAAGACCTCGATCCATTCGGCGCAATACAACCTGGCGGCGAATGGCGTGGGCAATATCCAGTTCGCCCGCCTGTCGGCCGAGGAATTCAGCGCCGCGCTGGCCGGCACCGAGCAGTTCCAGCGCCTGAAGGACATCGACCTCGATGCCTTCCGCCACGCCACGCTCTTCGTCGACCCGCCGCGCGCCGGGCTGGACCCGGCGACCGTCGAACTGGCCCGCGGCTTCGACCGCATCCTGTACATCTCGTGCAACCAGGAAACCCTGCGCGACAACGTGCTGGCCCTGGCCGACACCCACCACATCGTCGCCTCGGCCGTCTTCGACCAATTTCCCTATACGCACCATCTGGAGTGCGGCGTGGTGTTGGTGCGGCGTTAGGACTAGCGTTCAAGTTTTTACGGAGATTCCGCCATGCAAAAAATCCTGATCATCGTCCACGCTCCTCCCTACGGCTCCGAGCGCTGCCTGTCGGCGCTGCGTTTGGCGACCGCCTTGGTCGGCCATGACGACAAGCCGCAGGTGAAGGTTTTCCTGATGTCCGATGCCACGGTGTTGAGCCTGCCCAATCAGGTGGACGGCGCGACCAACGGCTTGCAGGGCATGGTCGAGAATCTGCTGGCGCAGGGGGTCGAGATTCGTTCCTGCCGGACCTGTGCGCTGGCCCGCGGCATCGCCGAATTGCCGCTGATTCCGGGCGTGAGTATCGGCACGCTGGTCGAGCTGGCGCAAACCACGCTCGACGCCGACAAGGTCATCACCTTCTGAGCCCAGGCGGTGTCAGCCGCCCGGCTCAGACCTTGAAGACGGCGACCTGCGTCTTCAATTGCTGTGCGATCTGATGCAGCGCCTGCGCCGTGTTGTTGGTGGCGTTGATCGAGGCGCAGGTTTCGTCGAGCATGTGCGAGATTTCCTCGACCTTTTGCGCGATGGCTGTGCTGGCGGCGCTTTGTTCGCCGGTGGCGTCGGCGACGTCGCTGACATGGCCGAGCATCCGGCTGGCGCTGTTTTCGATTTCATGCAGCAGGTCGGAAGCCGAGGAGGCGAGCAGGACGCCTTCGTTGACGCGCGGCAGCACCGTATTCATGGCTTCGACCGAGGCGGTGGTCTCCTGCTGAATGCCGCTGACCATTTGTTCGATTTCGCCGGTGGCCAGCGAGGTGCGCTCGGCCAGCTTGCGCACTTCGTCGGCGACGACGGCAAAGCCGCGGCCGGCCTCGCCAGCGCGGGCAGCTTCGATCGCCGCGTTGAGGGCGAGCAGGTTGGTCTGGCCGGCAATGTCCTTGATGGCGTGGGCGATGGAGGAAATCTGTGCGGCCCGCGCTTCGAGCGCATTGATGCGTTCGGCCGCGTTTTCCACGGCACCGGCCACCGCCCGGATGGCATCGCTGGCGGCATTGACCCGCTGGCGGCCGCCGGTCGCCAGCTCGATGGCTTCGTGCGCGTCGGCCTGGGTGTCGCGCGCACGGTCCGAGATGTGGCTGGAACTGACTGCCAGTTGCTGCACCGAGGCGGCCATTGAGGTCGTGGCGCCGGCCTGGTGATCGGCGGCGGTGCCGATCTGCTGGGCAGACTGCTTGATCTGGGCGGCGCTGTCCGAGAGCTGGCCGGCGTTGCTGTCGATTTGCGCGATCAACTTGCGCAGCTCCGTCACCATGCCGATGAGGTCGCCCATCAAGCCCGCAGCGGGGCTCTTCTGTGTATCGCTGCGAATGGCCAGGTCGCCGGTGGCTACCTGACGCATGACGGCGGCCGCATCGGCCGGTTCGCCGCCGAGCTGGCGGAACAGGCTGCGCAGCACCAGCAGGCCGGAGACGGCCATCGCGACAAGCAGGGCCGTCACGATGCCGATGAAGGTGCTGGCATAGCGCCAGAAGGCGGTTTCCAGATCGTCGACGAAGAAGCCGGTGCCGACCACCCATTGCCAGGGCTGGAATTTCAAGACGCCGTTCAGCTTGGGCACCGGCACCTTGTTCGGATCGTTGGGTCGGGCCGTCATGATGACGCTGGTTCCCTGGTCGGCCTTGGCCAGCAACTCGGCGTAAACCTCGACGGTGTAGCGGCCGTCGGGTAGTTTTGCTCCCTTGTCGACGACACCGACCCGCTTTGCGTCAGGGTGAATCAGGAAGACGTGCTCGGTATTTCGGATAAAGAAATAATCGCCGCCATTTCTCAGTGCCGAGAAAACCTCCTTGGCTTTGGCCTGGGCTTCTTCCCGCGTCAGTTTTCCGATTTTTTCCTGGGCGTGATAGTAATCGAGGACACCGCGCGCATAGCCGAGCAGGCTGTTGACCTGGGTCAGCCGCTCGGCTTCCATGGATTGGCGCAACGAATACAGGCCAAAGCCGCTGGCGATGACGGTGCCGAATATGGCGAGGGCTACGATGAGCCAGATGCGCTGACTGAATTTCACGAATACTCCTGCTCGTATTCAAAAACGTTTTTTATTTTTGATATTTCCGTGAGGAGTTATTTTTGAAATATCAGTAAATAATTAATTTCGTCCGGATAATATTTCCCGAAGATGGCGGCGCATATTACTTGGAGATAAAAAATTGAATATACGTAATATCCACAAATAAACCCGGCAAAATGTCCATGATTTGAATGGGGAATTTATTCGCTGTCGCGGCCGGTGAAATTCGACGCCAGCTGCGGTGCACCGGCTAAAATCGCTACTTTTCACCGGACTGCCTCGCCATGACCTTTGCCGAACTCGGCCTTTCCGCCCCGCTGCTGCAAGCCCTGAGCGGCCTTGCCTACGAGACTCCGACGCCGATCCAGGAGCAGGCGATCCCCGCCGTGCTGGCCGGCCGCGACTTGATGGCGGCGGCGCAGACCGGCACCGGCAAGACCGCCGGCTTCGCCCTGCCGCTGCTGCAGCGTCTGGCCGCTGACGAAAAACCGGTCGGCAGCAACAGTGTTCGTGCCCTCGTACTGGTGCCGACGCGCGAGCTGGCCGAGCAGGTGATGGCCAGTTTCCGCAAGTATGGCGAGCACACTTCGCTCAGCTGCTATGCCGTTTATGGCGGCGTCAGCATCAATCCGCAAATGATGCGCCTGCGCCGTGGCGTCGATGTGCTGGTGGCGACGCCGGGGCGCTTGATCGACCTGTTCACCAAGAACGCCGTCAAATTGCGCCACCTGCAGACGCTGGTGCTCGACGAAGCCGACCGCATGCTCGACCTCGGCTTTGCCAACGATCTCGACATCCTGTTCCAGGCGATGCCGAAGAAGCGCCAGACGCTGCTGTTCTCGGCGACTTTCTCCGACCAAATCCGCAGCCTGGCCAAGGCGCGTCTGCGCGAGCCGCTGGCGATCGAAGTCAGCCCGCGCGATGTCGCCGCCAAGACGATCAAGCAGTGGGTCGTGCCGGTCGACAAGAAGCGCAAGATGGATCTCTTCCTGTTCATGCGCCAGGATCGCCGCTGGGGCCAGGTGCTGGTGTTCGTCAAGACCAAGAAGAGTTGCGAGGAACTGGTGACTCGCCTGCAGGCGAAGAAAATCGTCGCCGACACCATTCACGGTGACCGGCCGCAGGCCACGCGCCAGCGCGCGCTGGAAGCCTTCAAGGCGGGCGAGGTGCAGATCCTGGTGGCAACCGATGTCGCGGCCCGCGGCCTGGACATCGACGATCTGCCGCAGGTGGTCAATTTCGATTTGCCGATTGTGGCGGAGGACTACGTGCACCGTATCGGCCGCACCGGGCGGGCCGGGGCGACCGGCGAGGCGATTTCGCTGGTCTGTGCCGACGAGGCGCCCTTGCTGACGGCGATCGAGACGCTGATCAAGCAGACCTTGCCGCGCGAGGAAGAACCAGGTTTCGAGCCGGAACACCGCGTGCCGCTGACGGGGGCCGACGCCGCCCGCGCCGCGAAGAAGCCGAAAAAGAAATCGACCTTCGGAGCCAAGGCGGCGCTGCCAAGCAACTGGGTCGGCTACGACGATTTCACCATTGAGGCGCCGCCGCGCCGCGCGGGTGCCAATACCCGGCGGCCGGGCGCCGGGCCGGTTGGGCGCACTCCCACCTCCGGCAAGCCGCGCGGGCGCTGATTCGAGCCTGGTTTTTGCCCGTTTCGGCCAGTGCACCGCGCCCAACGGAAGTACCCTTGGGGTGCAGCAGTCAATCAGGGTGGGACATTTTGTCCAGGTAAAACGCCGTTTGGACAAAATGTCGCGCTTTTGCCGCAGCCCGTAAAACCGCTTCCCTATTGTTCAATCACTTAGCGCTTATGGCACGGTCGTTGCCCTGATTCTCCGTTGCGACAAGGAGTCGCATACGGAGGAAAAACTCATATGAACATGAACAGGCGGCAGTTCTTCAAGGTCTGCTCCGCCGGGCTGGGAGGGTCGTCCATCGCGCTGATGGGCTTCTCACCGAATGCGGCCCTGGCGGAAGTACGTACCTTCAAGCTGGCCCGCGCGACCGAGACACGGAACATCTGTCCGTATTGCTCGGTTTCCTGCGGGGTTCTCATTTACTCGACCGGTGACAAGTCCAAGAACACCCCGGCCGAGATCATTCACATCGAAGGCGACCCGGACAATCCGGTCAACCGCGGTACCCTGTGCCCGAAGGGCGCCGGCCTGCGCGACATGGTGCAGAGCGCCAATCGTCTGAAGTGGCCGGAAGTGCGCGAGCCGGGCTCGGCGGAATGGAAGAAGATTTCCTGGCAGGAAGCCTTCGACCGCATCGCCAAGCACATGAAGGCCGACCGCGACGCCAATTTCATGGCCCAGAACAAGGACGGCGTAACCGTCAACCGCTGGACCAGCACCGCATTCCTCGCATCATCGGCAGCACCGAATGAGGCCGGCTACCTGACCGTGAAGACGATTCGCGCGTTGGGGATGACCTCGATCGATACCCAGGCGCGCATTTGACACGCTCCCACGGTGGCCAGTCTGGCTCCGAGTTTTGGGCGTGGTTCGATGACCAACCATTGGGTTGATATCAAGAACGCCGATCTGATTTTCGTCATGGGCGGTAACCCCGCCGAAGCGCACCCGTGCGGTTTTAAGTGGGTGATCGAAGCGAAGAAGAACCGCAAGGCCAAGCTCGTGGTCGTCGACCCGCGCTTCAACCGTACGGCCTCGGTTTCCGATTTCTATGCGCCGCTCCGTCCGGGCTCCGACATCGCCTTCCTCGGCGGCGTCATCAATTACCTGCTGTCGAACGACAAGATCCATCACGACTATGTGAAGGCGTATACCAACGCGTCCTTCCTGATCAACGAAGGCTTCAACTTCGAGGATGGCATCTTCACCGGCTACAACGACGAGAAGCGCAGCTACGACAAGGCGACCTGGTCCTACCAGCTCGACAGTCAAGGCTTCGCCAAGCTCGATGAAACCCTGCAGGACCCGCGTTGCGCCTTCCAGCTGATGAAGGCCCACTATGCCCGCTATACGCCGGACATGGTGGCCAAGGTCTGCGGTACGCCGAAGGAAGCCTTCCTGAAGGTCTGCGAATACATCGCCGAAACGGCTGCGCCGAACAAGACGATGACCAACCTCTACGCGCTGGGTTGGACCGAGCACTCCGTCGGTTCGCAGAACATCCGCTGCATGGCCATCATCCAGCTGCTGCTCGGCAACATGGGCATGGCGGGTGGCGGTATCAACGCGTTGCGCGGCCACGCCAACGTTCAGGGCATCACCGACTTCGCGCTGTATGCCCAGAACCTGCCGGGCTACCTGGCCGCGCCTTCCGACGCCGAGCCGGACCTGAAGACCTTCCTTGAGAAGAAGACGCCGAAGATGCTGCGTCCGGGCCAGATGAACTTCGGCCAGAACCTGCCGAAGTGGTACGTCAGCCTGCACAAGGCCTGGTGGGGCGATGCCGCGACCAAGGACAACGGCTTCGCCTACGACTTCATGCCCAAGCTGGCCGGCGCCTCCGACGTGCTGTCGATCTTCAATGCGATGTACGAAGGCAAGGTCAACGGCTTCCTGTGCCAGGGCTTCAATCCGCTGGCTTCCGTTGCCAACAAGAAGAAGGTGGGCGATGGCCTGGCCAAGTTGAAGTACATGGTGGTCATGGACCCGCTGGCGACCGATACCTCCGAGTTCTGGAAGCCGCACGGCGAGTTCAACGACGTCAAGCCCGAGGAAATCAAGACCGAGGTCTTCCGCCTGCCGACCACGTTGTTTGCCGAAACCTCTGGCAGCTTCACCAACTCCGGCCGCGTCATCCAGTGGCGCTGGAAGGCCGCCGACGGTCCGGGCGATGCCAAGGACGACACCGAAATCATGGCCACGCTTTTCCTGAAGCTGAAGGAAATGTACGCCAAGGATGGCGGTGCCTACTCGGAGCCGATCCAGAAGCTGACCTGGGCCTATCGCCAGCCGACCAAGCCGTCGCCGGAAGAGCTGATGATGGAGTTCAACGGCAAGGCATTGGCCGACGTGCTCGACCCGAAGGATCCGACCAAGGTGCTGGTCAAGGCCGGCGATCAACTGCCGAGCTTTGCCATGCTGCGCGACGACGGTTCGACCACTTGCGGCAACTGGATCTACTGCGGCGTCTGGTCGCAGGCCGGTAACAACTCGGCTCGCCGTGACAACAGCGATCCATCCGGTTTGGGCCAAACCCTGAACTGGGGCTTCGCCTGGCCGGTCAACCGGCGCATCCTGTACAACCGCGCCTCGGCCGATCTCTCCGGCAAGCCGTGGGATCCGAAGCGGACCGTGCTCAAGTGGCTGGGCGACAAGTGGGGTGGTAACGATATCCCCGACATGCGTCCGGACGCGGCACCTGACCAGAACGTCATGCCTTTCATCATGACCGGTGAAGGCGTCGGGCGTCTGTTCAGCCTCGGCCTGATGAACGAGGGTCCGTTCCCCGAGCACTACGAGCCGTTCGAGTCGCCGCTGGACAACAACCCGATGCACCCGAAGAACCCGAAGGCCCGCGCCAACCCCGCGGCCCGCGTGTACAAGGGCGACATGGAGGCGTTCGGCACGGCCAAGGACTTCCCGTACGTGGCGACCACCTACCG
>JAYRUZ010000028.1:0-14328 GCA_041918795.1 Azonexus sp.
GCCTAAGAGTGCTAAGTCCCGAAAAAAGTTCTGGCAATGTCTTTTCAATTCACCATTCCAAGCGAGCATCGGGACTTCGTCGACTGGCATCGGGGGCGCGAGCATTATGCCGTGTGGGCCCTCGATCTCGATTTGCCCGAGATCAATTCAGTCTTCGAGCCAAGCCAGCGGACCCTGCAGGATTTACTGCTGCCCGGCTATCGCCGGCAGCCGCATGTCACGGTTGCGCTCTGTGGCTTTCCGTCTAGCGAAGCCCTCGCCTCCGACAGCTATGCTCGGGTGACCTGGCTTGAGCAGGTCGAGAGACTGGCCCAGGCAGGCATGTCTCCTTTTGAGCTGGAAATCGGTGCTGCGCACAGCTTCGCCGCGGCGCCTTATCTGGCTGTGCGTGATGACACCGGTTCGTTGGCGGCATTGCGCGCTTGTCTGGGCGCGGAAGCTGCCATGGCGGCGGGTGAGGAGTACGTGCCGCATGTAACGCTGGGGCTTTTTCGTTCTGCCTGGCCGGCTGAAAAGCTCTGGCAAAGGCTTGCCGCAATGGAAACCGAGTCATGCAAGCTTTTCGTTTCCCGCCTGCACCTGATGTCTTATGAGAGTCGTGTGATCGGTGGCCGACTGGCCAGCGCGGGCTGTTTCGACCTCGCTGAAGGACGGTGGAAGAGCGAGGCTACTGGCGCCAGCTCCAAGCTTTGGGATTGGACGACGGCTTCGGCGGGCGGAAAATAGCTACATGAGTGGAATTTATCGCGGGCGTTTCGCCCCTTCGCCGACTGGGCCGTTGCATTTCGGTTCGCTGGTGGCGGCAGTCGGCAGCTATCTCGATGCCCGTGCCCAGGGCGGGCAGTGGCTGGTGCGCATGGAGGATGTCGATACGCCGCGTAACGTGCCGGGGGCGGCAGAAGACATCCTGCGTACGCTCGAGTTGTTCGGTTTTGCCTGGGATGGCCCGGTGCTCTACCAGAGCGCTCGTCTTGATGCCTATCGCAGCGAACTGGAGCGCTTGCGCCGGAATGGCCAGGCCTACGGCTGCGCCTGTTCGCGCAAGGAGATTGCCGATTCGGCTACCCGTCCGGCCATCGACGGTGGCCTGGCCTATCCGGGGACCTGCCGAAACGGGCTGCCAGCGGGCCGTCCGGCACGGGCCTGGCGGCTACGAGTCAATGCGGAACCGGTCGGCTTCGCTGACCGCTTGCAGGGGTATGTCGAACAGCAACTGGAGCGGGATGTCGGTGACTTCGTGCTGTGGCGGGCTGATGGCTTGTTCGCCTATCAGCTGGCGGTCACGGTGGACGACGAATTTCAGGGAATTTCCGATATCGTGCGCGGGGCCGACCTGTTGGCATCGACGCCGCGCCAGATCTGGTTGCAGCGTTGTCTTGGCTATGCCACGCCGCGTTATGCGCATCTGCCGGTGGCGGCCAATGCCGCCGGCGAGAAACTTTCGAAACAGACCCGGGCGCCGGCCCTGGATAAAACTCAGGCCGCCGCCGAATTGGTCGGGGCGCTGGCTTTCCTCGGTCAGGCCGTACCGGGCGAACTGGCCCGGGCAGGCATTAACGACGTTTGGGCATGGGCGGCCGAGCACTGGTCTTTCGAGCGTATTCCGCGGCAGAGCGCGATCATTCTTTCCTGATCGGGTGCGTCGATTCCTCGGCGTGCCAATGGCGGTGTCCGTAGCCGGCGATGCCAACCATAGCGCGCACGACGCCGTAGCTCAGCCAGCGCAGCAGGCGGGAAGGCCAGGGCTGGCGCGACAGGTCGTCGGGGAACATCTCGCGGGCACCTTGCCCCAGGGCTTCCTTCAGGCTGACACGCAGTTCTCCGGCGAAACGGCGATCCTTGGCGACGACGTTGGCTTCCTTGGCCAGCAGCAGGCTGAAGGGGTCGATGTTTGAAGAGCCGACGGTAGCCCATTCGCCGTCGATGACGGCAACCTTGGCGTGCATGAAGCTGCGCTCGTACTCGAAGATGCGGATGCCGGTTTTCAGCGCTGTGTGATAAAGCGCCTGGGTCGCGTAGCGCAATAGCGGGTGGTCGGTTTTGCCCTGGAGCAGGATGGTGATGCGTACGCCCCGCTTGGCCGCAGCATAGAGGGCGCGACCGAAGCGCACGCCGGGCAGGAAATAGGCGTTGGCAATCAGGATTTCGCTTTGGGCGGCATCGATGGCGTCGATGTAGGCGTTCAGTATGTCGTTGCGGTGGCGGATGTTGTCGCGGATCAGGAAGGCGGCGCGCTGGCTGCCGGCAATTTCGACGCAGGGCGAGGCATCGGCCGTCAGGCGGAAGCGCCGGCGAAAGTTGGCCCAGGAGACAATTTCCCAGATGCGGCGGACGGCCCGGTGTACCTGCTGCAAAACCGGGCCCTCGATCTGCACCGCATAATCGAAGCGGGGACGCATCTGCTCCGGCGCGTTGTTGTCGTCGACAATATTGATCCCGCCAACGAAGGCCACCCTGGCATCGATGACGACCAGCTTGCGATGCAGGCGGCGCAGGCGATGGCGCTTGAGTCGGTAGCGGCTGAGCTCCCGGCGATAGAACAAGGCGCGGACGCCGGCGTCGCTCAGGCGGGGCAGAAAGTCTGCAGCGAAATTTCGCGCGCCGAAGCCGTCCACCGTGACATTGACCTCGACGCCCCGCTCTGCGGCCCGGCACAGGGCAGTGGCCACTTCGTGGCCGATGGCGTCGTTGGCGAAGATGTAGCTTTCGAGAAATATCTCGCGTCGCGCCGATTCGATGGCGGCCAGCAGGGCAGGAAAATACTCGGTGCCGGAATTGAGCAAGCGCAGCCGGTTGCCGGGCAGGAACTCAGTGGCCATGCCGGCTCAGATGGGCCGACAAGGCGGCGTGGTCGGAAATGTTGGACCAGGGCTGGCCCCAATGGACTTCCGTGCGATGGATATTGAAGCCGCGGACGTAGATGCGGTCCAGACGGAACATCGGCATCGCCGCCGGGAAGCTGCGCACCGGGGTGCCGCTGTGGCCGCAGAAGACTTCCTGCAGGCCGAGGCGGTGGGCCAGATGTTCTCCGGCATGGTTGCGCCAGTCGTTGAAGTCGCCGGCGATGATCAGGGGGGCGTCGGCGCTGGCTTCTCGTTCGAGATAGTCGGCCAGCGCATTCATCTGCTTGCGCCGCGAATAGCCGAACAACGACAGGTGTACGCAGACACAGTGCGCTTCCGGTCCATCAGGAAGGGCAATGCGGCAGTGCAACAGGCCGCGCTTCTCGAATTGCAGGTGGGTTACGTCCTGGTTGTGGCTGTGTTCGATGGGAAAGCGGGACAGGATGGCGTTGCCGTGGTGCCCGTGGTCGTAGATCATGTTGCGACCGTAGGCGGCATGCCAGATTTCCTCGGCCAGGAACTCGTGCTGCGGTGCACTGGGCCAATTGCCCAATTTTTCGGCGTGGCCGAGATGCAGCCCCTGCACCTCCTGCAAAAACACGATGTCGGGGTTCAGGTGGCGCAAGCGCTCGCGCAATTCGTGCACCATCATGCGACGGTTGAATTGCGAGAATCCCTTGTGGATGTTGAAGGTGGTGACGTGAAGGCTGGGCGCGGGCACGGTTGGAGCTCCGAAACTGGACGATCAGTCCAATTGACAGGTTACCAAGGCTGGGCGCTTATTGCAGCAGATAACGGAATGAGGGGTGGCGCAGGCGGGAGCACGCGCCACCAGGCCCTGTCCGGTCAGGAAATTGCCAACATGCGATCGAGGGCGAGCTTGGCGAGCTTCGCCTCGTGCTCCGGCACCTTGATCTGGTTGACGACCTTGCCTTCGGCGAGGTTTTCCAGGGTCCACGCCAAGTGCTGCGGGTCGATGCGCTGCATGGTCGAGCACATACAGATGGTGGTTGCCATGAACTGGACGATCTTGTTCTGCGGCAAGACTTCCTTGGCCAGGCGGTCGACCAGGTTGAGCTCGGTGCCGACCAGCCAGCGGGTGCCTTCCGGCGCTTCCTTGATGGTCTTGACGATGTGCTCGGTCGAACCGACGTAGTCGGAGGCGGCGCACACTTCGAAGTTGCATTCCGGATGGGCGATGACCAGGCCGTCTGGATACTTGGCGCGGAAGGCGTCGATGTGCGATTTCTGGAACATCTGGTGCACCGAGCAGTGCCCCTTCCACAGCAGGATTTTTGCGTGGCGAATCTGCTCCGGGGTCAGGCCGCCCATCTCGAGGTCGGGGTCCCAGACGACCATTTCGTCCATCGGAAAACCCATGTTGTGGCCGGTCCAGCGGCCGAGGTGCTGGTCGGGGAAGAACAGCACTTTCGGGCGACCCTCGAAAGCCCATTGGGCGATGGTGCCGGCATTCGAGGAGGTGCACACGATGCCGCCGTGCTCGCCACAGAAGGCTTTCAGGTCGGCTGCCGAGTTGATGTAGGTAACCGGGGTGACTTCTTCTTCGGCATTCAGCACTTCGTTCAGTTCGCGCCAGCAGCGTTCGACCTTGGCCAGGTTGGCCATGTCGGCCATCGAGCAGCCGGCGGCGAGGTCAGGCAGGATGGCGATCTGGTTCGGCGCGGTCATGATGTCGGCGACTTCGGCCATGAAGTGCACGCCGCAGAAAATCACGTATTCGGAATCGGTCTGCGAGGCCAGGCGCGACAGCTTCAGCGAGTCGCCGGTCAGGTCGGCGTGCTGGTAAATGTCGGCCCGCTGGTAGTGGTGACACAGGATGACGGCCTTCTTGCCCAGCTTGGCACGGGCGGCGCGGATGCGTTCCTGGCAGGCTTCGTCCGCCAGATCGTTATAGGGGGCGAAAGTAAGGGGTGCTGTTTGCATGCTGATCTCTGAAATTTGCCGTTTTTCTGCGGTGCACCGCAGCATTATCCCTGAATCCAGGGTAGTCCATTCTTGCGCCAGCCGCCGATGTTGCCACGGTGGCCATTGGCATCCTTGTCGCCTTCGAAGCCTTCGAGGATGTTGTGGCAGTTGGCGTAACCCGCCTCGGTCGCGGCCGTGGCGGCACCGATGGAGCGGACGCCGCTGCGACACAGGAAGAGAACCAGCGCTTCAGGATCGACCTGGCGTTTGAGTTCGGCAACGAAGTTCGGGTTCCGCACGCCGCCGGGGTATTGGTTCCATTCGATCTCGATGGCGCCGGGAACGCGGCCGACCCAGTCCCATTCGGCCCGTGTGCGGACGTCGACGAGTTTGGCGCCAGGCGCAAGCTGCAATAGCTTGTAGGCTTCCTGTGGCAACAACTCGCCCTGATAAGCACGCTCCAGCGCTTCTGCGCGCGAGCGGGCGAGGTTCAGGATGTCCGTTAACTTTCCCATAATGGCCGGCTGGTAGAATGGCGACCCAATAGTATAGGGCAGAGCAGATGGAGCAAGGGCAGCAGTTGGGGGGCGGGGAATCGGCCGCGGAACGCTCGGTGGTGGCGCAGCGGGCCACCTGGGTCAGTGTCATGGTCAATCTGGTGATGACAATTGCTCAGCTGGTGATCGGTTGGGTTGCACATTCCCAGTCGCTCGTCGCTCACGGGCTGCATTCGTTTTCCGATCTGCTCTCCGATTTTCTGGTCATCTATGCCAGTCGCCAGAGCGCCCATCCGGCCGATGCGGCACATCCTTACGGCCACGCCCGGATCGAGACGGCGGCAACGCTGATTCTGGGCGTTTCGCTGACCTTGATTGGCGGAGGGATTCTCTGGGAGTCCGGCATGCGCCTGCAGCACATCGAGGCTTTGCCAGCGGTCGAGTTTTCTGCGCTGTGGGTAGCCATCGCCACGGTCGTGTCGAAAGAAGGACTCTACCGCTACCTGATTCGGGTGGCCGAGCGCCTGCGCTCGCAGTTGCTCATTGCCAATGCCTTGCATACCCGTGCCGATGCTGCTTCAGCGCTGGTTGTCGTGGTCGGTATCGGCGGCGCCCTGCTCGGTTGGTCTTTTCTCGACTTGCTGGCGGCTGCATTGATGGGCTTCATGATCCTGCGCATGGGCGTCGGGCTGGCCTGGGGGGCGATCAAGGAACTGATCGACACCGGACTCGACGAGCGCCAGGTGACGTCCATTCGCGATTGCCTGCTGGCGACGCCGGGCGTGCGCGGCTTGCACCAGTTACGCACGCGGCGCATGGCGCACCAGGCGCTGGTCGATGCCCATGTTCAGGTGGATTCGCGGATCAGTGTCTCCGAAGGACATCGCATAGCCGAGTCGGCGCGTGCGCGAGTGTTGCGGGAACATCCGGAGGTGCTGGATGTGCTGGTCCATATCGACCCGGAAGATGACATGGCACCCGATGCGGCTTCTTTCCGCCTGCCCGGACGGGATGTCCTGCTGCAGGAGTTGCAGCCGATTCTGGCCGGCCTGCCGACCCCGGAAAAAATTGTCCTGCACTATCTGAATGGCCAGGTCGAGGTCGAGGTGTTCCTGTCGCACGCCATTTTTGAAAACGGAGAAGAGTTGCGTCGGGCCGAGGCAGCGTTGTCGGATCGGCTTAAAGCGCACCCGCTGATCCGCAGCGTTTCGTTGAATTGCCTGGTTGCACCATAATGGTGCGCTCGTGTGGATTTGTGCACTGTTGTTGTGCGTCAAATCTTTGTGCTGAGTCGACATCTCATTGTGGCAAAATGGAAAGCTTGACTGCCGATCTTTGGCATGGTTTCTGCTAAAAGTTCCGCCGTTGCGATTTTTTGAATGTCGCCGGTTGTACCGGCAACTTGTTTTCTTAGGAGACTAACGCTTATGGCAACCCCGCAAGACGTGATGAAGATGGTCAAGGAAAACGACGCCAAGTTCGTCGATTTCCGTTTCACCGACACCCGTGGCAAGGAACAGCACGTCACCGTGCCGGTCTCCGCCTTCGACGAAGACAAGTTCGAAAACGGCCACGCCTTCGACGGTTCCTCCATCGCTGGCTGGAAGGGCATTCAGGCTTCCGACATGCTGCTGATGCCGGACCCCGCTACCGCCTACATCGACCCGTTCTTCGACGAAACCACCGTCGTCCTGACCTGCGATGTCGTCGATCCGACCGACGGCCGTGGTTACGACCGTGATCCGCGCTCCATCGCCAAACGCGCTGAAGCCTACCTGAAGTCCTCCGGCCTGGGCGACACCGCCTACTTCGGTCCGGAACCCGAATTCTTCATCTTCGACGGCGTCGAGTGGTCGGTCGATATGTCCGGCTGCAACCTGAAGATTCATTCGGCCGAAGCCTCCTGGGGTGCTGGCGAGAAGAACGAAGGCAATGGCGCCACCGGCCACCGTCCGTCCGTCAAGGGCGGCTACTTCCCGGTTCCGCCGGTCGATAGCCTGCACGACATCCGTTCCGCCATGGTTCTGACCCTGGAAGCCTTGGGCGTGCCGGTTGAAGTTCACCACCACGAAGTGGCCAACGCTGGCCAGTGCGAAATCGGCACCAAGTTCAGCACGCTGGTTCAGCGCGCTGACTGGACCCAGATCCAGAAGTACGTGACCCACAACGTGGCTCACCAGTACGGCAAGACCGCCACCTTCATGCCGAAGCCGATCGTCGGCGACAACGGCTCGGGCATGCACGTTCACCAGTCCGTCTGGAAGGACGGCAAGAACCTGTTCGCTGGTGACGGCTACGCTGGCCTGTCCGAATTCGCGATCTACTACATCGGCGGCATCATCAAGCACGCCAAGGCCCTGAACGCGATCACCAACCCGGGTACCAACTCCTACAAGCGTCTGGTCCCGCACTACGAAGCTCCGGTCAAGCTGGCCTACTCCGCCAAGAACCGTTCCGCTTCGATCCGTATCCCGTTCGTTGCTTCGACCAAGGGTCGTCGTGTCGAGGCTCGCTTCCCGGATCCGCTGTCCAACCCGTACCTGTGCTTCTCGGCTCTGCTGATGGCCGGTCTGGATGGTGTGCAGAACAAGATCCACCCGGGCGATCCGGCTTCCAAGAACCTGTACGATCTGCCGCCGGAAGAAGATGCACAGATCCCGACCGTCTGCGCCTCGCTGGAAGAAGCGCTGGCCTCTCTCGACAAGGATCGTGACTTCCTGACCAAGGGTGGTGTCTTCTCCAACGACTGGATCGATGCCTACATCGCTCTGAAGATGGACGAAGTGAACAAGGTCCGCATGACCACCCACCCGGTGGAATTCGACCTGTACTACAGCCTGTAATCGGGCTAGCTTCGAAAAAGGGCGGGTTTCCCGCCCTTTTTTTGTCCACGCTTTCTTGTTCAGTTCGTTAAGTCCGGTACACTGAGGCTCATTCGAGGAATGATGACGATGACACGACACTCGCTTTGCCTGCTGCTCGCTCTGCTGCCACTGGCGGCATCGGCACAGACTATCTACAAGTGCACCGATGAAAATGGTGGAACACTGATTTCGAACGCGCGGGTGGACAAGAGTTGCAAGGCGATTGCCGTCAGTGTCGAAACCGCCATGCCTGCCCCACCGAAGGCGCGCTCGGGGGCGGCTGCCACGCCAACGCCGGGTGGCTTTCCCAAGGTGCAGGAAGATGCGCAGAAGGCTCGCGATACTGATCGCCGGCATATCCTGGAGCAGGAGTTGGCCAATGAACAGCGCAGCCTGGAGCAGGCCAAGAAGGATTTGGCCGAACAGGAGGCCAATCGGGCGCCGGGGGCATCACCGGAGCGCGTGGCACCGTATCGTGATCGCGTGGGGCAGCATGAGCGCAATATCCAGGCGATCCAGAAAGAGCTGTCGAATCTGCGCTGAGCCGATGGCCCCATCCGCGCGGCATGACAGATCCTCTCATCGTTTCCGACTATCCGGTCACTAGCCGCTGCAACCATTTTTGCGTGCAATGAACACTACTCATGCCAATTTTGCCGGGCTGGATTTGCTGGCTTCGGCGGTTCTGTTGATCGACGATGCGCTGTCGGTGCGCTATATCAATCCATCGGGGGAAAACCTGTTGGCCGTAAGCAGTCGCTCGGTCATCGGCAAGCCCCTGTCGGCGGTGTGCAGCTATTCGTCGACCCTGCAGGCGGCGCTGGACAACGGTTTGCACAACAATTGGGGCTATACCGGCCAGAACATCGAGGTGCGTCGCGCCGATGGCGAGAGGTTGCATCTCAATTGCACGGTGACGCCCCTGCGTCCGGATATCGCCGCTGGAATGCGTCTACTGCTCGAGTTGCAGCCGATCGAGCATCATTTGGCCGCGACGCGCGAGGAGCGTTTGATTGAGCAGCAGCAGGCCAGCCGCGAACTGATACGCAACCTGGCCCACGAGATCAAGAACCCGCTCGGTGGCCTGCGCGGTGCGGCGCAGTTGCTTGAGCACGAGTTGAGCAATCCGTCGCTGAAGGAATACACGCAGGTCATCATCAAGGAAGCCGACCGCCTGCAGGACCTGATGCAGCGCCTGCTGACGCCGCATCGTCCGATGTTGCCGACGACGGTGAATATCCACGAAATCATGGAGCGGGTGCGCAGTTTGTTGACGGCCGAGTTTCCTGGCTCGTTGGCGATGCGCCGCGATTATGACACCAGCCTTCCTGAGCTGGTGGGCGATCGCGAGCAGTTGATCCAGGCCGTGCTCAATATCGCACGCAACGCAGCGCAGGCGATGCACGGGGAGGGTGAGATCATCCTGCGCACGCGTGCCCTGCGCCAGGTGACGCTGGCCAAGAA
Organism: Azonexus sp.; assembly: GCA_041918795.1. GTDB lineage: Bacteria > Pseudomonadota > Gammaproteobacteria > Burkholderiales > Rhodocyclaceae > Azonexus. The sequence goes on from JAYRUZ010000028.1 coordinate 9,595, forward strand.
ACGCTACCGGCTGGCCATGGAAATCAAGGTGATCGATAACGGACCGGGGATTCCCGACGAGATTCGTGAGCGCATGTTCTACCCGCTGGTTTCCGGGCGTGAGGGGGGCAGCGGCCTGGGGCTGACCATCGCGCAGAACTTCATCCAGCATCACCACGGGACGATCGACTGTTCCAGCCATCCCGGCAAAACTGTGTTTACCTTGCGCCTGCCGGTTGAGCAGGCCTGAGACTTGCTAGAAATGCTCATTTGACAGACATAATGAGCCCAATACCAATGAAACCTGTCTGGATCGTTGACGACGACCGTTCGATACGCTGGGTCCTGGAAAAGACCCTGTCGCGCGAAGGCATTCCGTTCAAGAGCTACGCTTCGGCCAGCGAGGCCATTTCCCAACTCGAACAAGGCATCGAGCCGCCGCAGGTGCTGCTGTCGGATATCCGCATGCCCGGCCAGTCCGGCCTGGAGCTGCTGCAGGAGGTGAAAACCCGTTTCCCGTCGGTGCCGGTCATCATCATGACGGCCTACTCCGATCTGGAAAGTGCGGTCGCGGCTTTCCAGGGCGGCGCCTTCGAATACCTGCCGAAGCCATTCGACGTCGATCAGGCCGTGGAGTTGATCCGGCGCGCCATCGACGAATCGATGCACCAAAGCGGTGCGGCTGAGGAAGAGGGGCTGGTGCCGGAAATTCTTGGTCAGGCGCCGGCCATGCAGGAGGTTTTTCGGGCCATCGGCCGCCTGGCGCTATCGCACGCGACGGTGCTGATCACCGGTGAGTCCGGTTCGGGCAAGGAGCTGGTGGCGCGTGCGCTGCATCGCCATAGTCCGCGTGCCGACAAGCCCTTCATCGCCATTAACACGGCGGCGATTCCCAAGGATTTGCTGGAGTCTGAACTGTTCGGTCATGAGCGTGGAGCCTTTACCGGTGCCCAGGCGCAACGGCGTGGGCGTTTCGAGCAAGCCGAGGGCGGTACGCTGTTTCTTGATGAAATCGGCGACATGCCGTCCGAACTGCAGACCCGTCTGCTGCGCGTGCTGTCCGACGGGCATTTCTACCGCGTCGGCGGACATTCGCCGATCAAGGCCAATGTGCGGGTCATCGCGGCGACGCACCAGAACCTGGAAACCCGGGTCAAGGATGGCTTGTTCCGCGAAGACTTGTTCCACCGCCTGAACGTCATTCGTATTCGTCTGCCGGCGCTGCGCGAGCGGCGCGAGGATATTCCGCTGCTGACCCGGCATTTCCTGCAGAAGAGCGCCCGCGAGCTGGGTGTCGAGGCCAAGCGGCTCTCGGAAGCTGCCTTGAAATACCTGTGCGGCCTCGAGTTCCAGGGCAACGTGCGCCAGCTGGAAAACCTTTGCCACTGGCTGACCGTGATGGCACCGGGGCAGCAGGTGGAAGTGGGCGATCTGCCGGGCGAACTGCGCGATGCGACGCCGGTCGCGCTCGCGACCGATTGGGAAAGCGCTCTCGAGGGCGAGGTCGATCGTTTGCTGGCGCGTGGTGTGCCGGATGTTCATGGTGCCTTGTCGCAAATCTTCGAGCGCATCCTGATCGCGCGGGCATTGGCTCATACCGGTGGCCGCCGCATCGAGGCCGCGCAGGCCCTGGGCATCGGCCGCAACACCATTACCCGAAAAATTGCAGAACTGGGTATCGAGGGCGGCAAGGAGCACGCGGGGGAGTAAAATCCCTGCATGCCCCTCATTGACCCCGTTTTGCTGAAAGACCGGCTGGCCACCCAGTCCGGTCGTTTCGATGTCGACGCGCTCGACGAATGCGACTCCACCAGCAGCGAATTGCTGCGTCGTGCCGACCGTGGCGCACCAAGCGGCACGGTCATCGTGGCCGACCGGCAGACGGCCGGGCGTGGCCGGCGTGGACGCCAGTGGCTGTCGCAGCCGGAAAGCAGCCTGACTTTTTCCCTGCTCTGGCGCTTTCCCGGTAATGCCATGCAACTGGCCGGGCTCTCGCTGGCTGTCGGGCTGGCGGTCGCGCAGGCACTGGACAAGCTGGGCGCGCAAGGTGTGCGTCTGAAGTGGCCGAACGATATCCTGCTGGTCCGGGGCGAGGCATTCGCCAAACTGGGTGGCATCCTGATCGAACTGGCATCGGATCGCCGCGGTACGCAGGCGGTGATCGGCATCGGCCTCAACCTGCAGACGCCGGAGGGCGAGTTGGCCCAGCTGGCTGGCGGCCTGGACCAGGCGTTTGCCCGCGTGCCGGAGCGACATGTCCTGTTTGCCGCCATTCTGGAACAACTGGCCACCGTCCTCGACATGTTTGCGGTGCACGGCTTCAAACAGGCAAAAACCGAGTGGCAGGGAAGGCATGCCTGGCAGGGCAGGGCAGTGCGCATTCTCGGTGAAGGGGAAAGTGCGCCGAGCGGCATCTGCCTCGGGGTGGATGATGATGGTTCGCTGCTGTTGCAAACCGGCGCTGGCGTCGAGCGTGTTCTGTCGGGCGACGTCAGCCTGCGCCAGGCATGATCGTCTGCCTGGACAGCGGCAACAGCCGCATCAAGTGGGGCGTGCATGACGGCACCTTGTGGCTGGCCCAGGGCGCAGTTCCGCACGGCAAGCTGGCTGATCTGGCGCAATTGCCGACGCGTTGGCCGCAGGTGAGCCAGGTGATGCTGTCGAATGTGGCGGGCAGCGCGGCCCGGGAGCGCATCGAGGCCAGCCTGGCCCCCTGGCAATCGGTGTTGCACGAGGTTCGATCCGGCGAGGCGGCCGGTGGGGTGCGCAACGGCTATCGCCAGCCCGGGCAGTTGGGGGTCGATCGCTGGTGTGCCCTGGTCGGCGCCGTTGCCTTGTCGCCGGCGGCAAAGCTGGTGGTGATGGCCGGTACGGCGACCACGGTCGATACGCTGGATGCCGAAGGGAATTTCCTCGGGGGCTTGATCCTGCCCGGCATCGGCCTGATGTTGCGCGCCCTGGCCCGGGAAACGGCCGCTTTGCCATTTGCCAACGGCCAGTACGAAGCCCATCCACGCTGTACCGATGACGCCATTGTCAGCGGTGTGCTCGAGGCGCAGGCCGGGGCGATCGAACGGGCTTTCCGGCGCCTGCCCGATGGCGATGGCCTGTGCATTATGTCCGGGGGCAATGCAGCGCAGATCGCTGCGTTGCTGACGATTCCCTATCTGCTGGTCGACAATCTTCCGCTCGAGGGATTGCTCCGTTTGGCCCAGAAAAGCGGCGCTTGACCCGCTGCCGGGGGCTGTGGGCTTGAATTAAGCGGCGCGAGCGGTGACAATCGCCTGTCATTGCGCCAATCCCGGGAGCGTCCATGTTCGATCCGGTTCTCAACAGCCTGCCCGCCTTTGCCGGGTTCTTTGCCACGGCAGCCATCCTGCTTGCGGCATTTCTCGTCCTTTATGTCTTCGTGACGCCTTATCGCGAGATGAGCCTGATCCGTGAAGGCAACACGGCGGCGGCGATCAGTCTCGGCGGGGCGATTGTCGGTTTCGCTTTGCCGATTGCCGTTTCGGTCGTGGTCAGTCACAACCTCTATGCCATGCTTGGCTGGGGTGTCGTGGCCGGGGCCGTGCAGTTGCTGGCCTACGTGGTGGCACGCCTGGCCCTGCCGCAGATCAGTTCAAGCATTCCCCAGGGCAAGGTGGCCTCCGGGGTGTTTCTCGCTTCCCTCTCGCTTGGCGTCGGCATTTTGAACGCCGGTTGCATTGCCTGATTTCTCAAGGAGACTCACATGGCACTGATGGACTTCATCAAGAAGCAGTTTATCGACATCCTGCAGTGGACCGAGGATGCCGACGGTACGCTGGCCTGGCGTTTCCCGATGGCGGAAATGGAAATCCAGAACGGCGCCAGCCTGACGGTGCGCGAATCGCAGATGGCGATGTTCGTGAACGAAGGCACGGTGGCCGACGTCTTCGCGCCCGGCATGTACAAGCTGAGCACGCAGACCCTGCCGGTGCTGACCTATCTGAAAAACTGGGACAAGCTGTTCGAATCCCCGTTCAAGAGCGACGTCTATTTCTTCTCGACGCGTACCCAGCTCGACCAGAAGTGGGGTACGCCCAACCCGATCACCATTCGCGACAAGGATTTCGGCATCGTCCGCCTGCGTGCCTTCGGAATCTATTCGTATCACCTGACCGATCCCAAACTTTTCTACCAGAAGATTTCCGGCACGCGCGATACCTACACCCGCGAGGAGCTCGAAGGCCAGTTGCGCAATACGCTGGTCGCCGGCATGACCGATCTGTTCGGTGAATCCGGCGTGCCCTTCATCGACATGGCGGGCAATCAGGACGAGTTCGGCAAGGCCATGCTGGCCAAGGCTGCGCCGATGTTCGCCGAATACGGCCTGTCGCTCGATTCGCTGGTGGTGCAGAACATTTCGCTGCCGGAAGAGTTGCAGAAGGTGCTCGACCAGAAGATCAGCATGAACATGATCGGCGACATGCAGCGTTACACCCAGTATCAGGTGGCCAACAGCATCCCCGATGCGGCCAAGAACGAAGGCGGCATGGCCGGCATGGGCGTCGGGCTGGGGGCCGGGCTGGGCTTTGGTCAGATGTTCGGGCAAAACATCGCCAACGCCATGCAGCCGCAACAGGCTGCCCCGGCCGCCGCTGCAACACCTGTTTCAGCCGATGACGTCGTCGCCACGCTGGAAAAGCTGCACGGGCTGGTCGAGAAAGGCATCCTGAGCCAGGAAGAATTCGAGGCCAAGAAGGCGGAGCTGCTCAAGAAGCTGACCTGATC
>JAYRUZ010000029.1:0-14251 GCA_041918795.1 Azonexus sp.
CAAACCTCCAACCTTAGCGTTCAGCGCTCAACAGGCGCTCGCAATAACGGGCGATCAGGTCGACTTCGAGATTGACCTTGGCGCCCGCCTTGAGATGTTTCAGCGTCGTGTTTTCCAGCGTGTGCGAAATCAGGTTGATCGTGAAGGTCGCGCCGTTCACCTCGTTGGTGGTCAAGCTGGTGCCATTGACCGTGATCGAACCCTTGCGTGCAATGTATTTGGCCAGCTCACCTGGCGCCCGGATCTCCAGCAAGCGGTTGTCGCCTATCGGGTCGAAACGCAGCACCTCACCAACGCCGTCGACGTGACCGGAAACCAGGTGACCACCCAAACGGTCGGCCAGGCGCAGGGCCTTCTCCATGTTGATCTCGCCCGGCGCATCCAGGCCAACCGTGCAGGAAAGGGTTTCCGGTGACACATCGACCAGAAACTGATTACCCTCCTTGGCAACCACAGTCAGGCAGACGCCATTGCAGGCGATCGAGTCGCCGAGCGCCACGTCGTCGAGACCAAGATGTCCGGCTTCAACGTGCAGGCGGAAGCCCGCTTCGCGGGTCGTGAGATGGGTAATGCGGCCAACCGCCGCGACGATTCCAGAGAACATGACAACATCCATCGTGGGCAAAAAAGGCACTTTATCACGCTCACTTGACTTGTCGGCTTGCACAAAAGGCTTTTTACCCATAGGGTTTTTACCTTTGGTAAATCAATTAAACAACGGGAGACTCAGGGATGAAGAAAACGCTGTTCGCCATTTTGTTAGCCGGCATCGGCTGTCACGGGGCCATCGCCGACATCAACGTCGGCGTGACGCTTTCCGCTACCGGGCCGGCTGCATCGCTGGGCATTCCCGAAAAGAACACGATCGAACTGCTACCCAAGACCATCGCCGGCCAGAAGATCAATTACATCGTGCTCGACGACGCGTCGGACACGACGACCGCCGTCAAGAACACCCGCAAGCTGATCGGCGAAAACAAGGTCGATGTCGTGATCGGTTCGACCACGACGCCGAACTCCCTGGCCATGATCGACATCGCCGCCGAAAACGAAACGCCGATGATCGCGCTGGCCGCCTCGGCCCGCATCGTCGAGCCGATGGACGACAAGCGCAAATGGGTTTTCAAGACGGCGCAGAACGATGCGCACATGGCCACCGCCATCGTCGAACACATGACCAACAACAATGTGAAGAGCGTCGCCTATATCGGCTTTGCCGACGCCTACGGCGAGGGCTGGTGGAACGAGTTTTCCAAGCTGGCCGAAGTGCGCAAGATCAAACTGCTCGGCAGCGAACGCTTCAACCGGACCGACACTTCGGTCACCGGCCAAATTCTGAAAATTCTCGCCGCCAAGCCGGATGCGGTATTGATCGGTGGCGCCGGCACGCCGGCCGCACTGCCGCAGCGCTCTCTGAAGGAAAAGGGCTACAAGGGCATCATCTATCAGACCCACGGGGTCGCCAACAACGATTTCCTGCGCGTCTGCGGCAAGGATTGCGAAGGGACCGTACTGCCGACCGGACCGGTCCTCGTCGCCGGCCAATTACCCGCCGACAACCCGGTCAAGAAATCAGCGAGCGAATACGTCGGCAAATACGAGGCAGCCTTCGGCAAGGGCAGCGTCAATGCCTTCGGCGGTTATGCCTGGGACGCCGGCGTACTGCTCGGCAATGCGGCGCCCAATGCCCTGAAGAAGGCGCAACCGGGTAGCCGCGAGTTTCGTGCTGCGCTGCGCGATGCGCTGGAAGCCACCCGCAACCTGGCGGCCTCGCATGGCGTCTTCAATATGAGCGCCAACGACCATCTGGGCTTTGATCAGCGGGCGCGCGTCATGGTGACGATCCAGGAAGGTGGCTGGAAGCTGGCCAGGTAAGTACAAACCCTGACACTGACGTGGATATGGGATAGTTTTCACATGATAAAATCTATTTTTTTGCTCTGGGAACAAACGACATGTTCAAGAAGCTGACCCTGGCTGTACTCGCCGCCGTTTCGACGACCGCTCTGGCCGACATCAACGTCGGTGTCTCGGTAGCTGCCACCGGCCCGGCGGCTTCCCTCGGGATTCCGGAGAAGAACACCTTCGCGCTGCTGCCGGCCAGCATTGGCGGACAGAAGGTGAACTACATCGTTCTCGACGACGGTACCGATCCGACCAACGCGACCAAAAACATCAAGAAGCTGATCAGCGAGCACAAGGTCGACGTCGTCGTCGGCTCCTCGACCACACCCAGTTCCCTGGCCATGATGGATGTTGCGGTGGACAACGAAACCCCGCTGATTTCCATGGCCGGCTCCGCCATCGTCGTCGAACCGATGGACGCCAAGCGCAAGTGGGTCTTCAAGACCGCCCAGAACGACGCCCACATGGCCACCGCCATCGTTCAGCACATGACCGACAAGAACGTGCAGAGTGTCGCCTTCATCGGTTTCGCCGATGCCTATGGCGACGGCTGGTACAAGGAATTCGCCAAGATCGCCGAAGCACGCAAGCTGAAGATCGTCGCCAATGAGCGCTACCAGCGCAACGACACCTCGGTCACCGGCCAGATCCTGAAGATTCTCTCTGCCAAGCCCGATGCCGTCTTGATCGGCGGTGCCGGCACGCCAGCCGTGCTGCCACAGAAGACCCTGAAGGAAAAGGGCTTCAAGGGCCTGATCTACCAGACCCACGGCGTTGCCAACAACGACTTCCTGCGCGTTGGCGGCAAGGATGTCGAAGGCGCCTTCCTGCCGGTCGGCCCGATGGTCGTGGCCGGCCAGTTGCCGAACGACAATCCAGTCAAGAAGTCGGCGCTGGAATACGTTTCCAAGTACGAAGCCGCACACGGCAAGGGTAGCGTCAGTTCCTTCGGCGGCCACGCCTGGGATGCCGGCATCCTGCTGCAGAGCGCCATTCCGGTTGCCCTGAAGAAAGGCCAGCCGGGCACGGTCGAATTCCGCCGCGCCCTGCGCGACGCCATCGAGAACACGAAGAACCTGCCGGCCGCGCACGGCATCTTCAACCTCTCGGCCGACGACCACCAGGGCTACGACCAACGCGCCCGCGTCATGGTCACCATCGAAAACGGCGGCTGGAAGCTGCTGAAGTAAGCCTCGGCTGATCCCGGGAGCCGCCAAGGCGGCTTCCGGTGCCGCGCATCGCGACTACGGCGATGCATTGACTCCCCCAAGACAAGTTCGGTCGCATGGACCTCCAGATTCTTCTTTTCCTCGGCCAGGACGGCATCACCAACGGCGCCATCTATGCCTTGCTCGCCCTCGCGCTGGTGCTCGTTTTCGCCGTCACCCGCATCATCTTCATTCCGCAGGGCGAATTCGTCGCCTTCGGTGCCCTGACCCTCGCCTCGCTGCAAGCCGGCCACGTTCCGGGAACCGTCTGGCTGCTGCTGGCCCTGGGCTGCGCCGTCAGCGTGCTGGAAGGCGTGCACCTGCTGCGCGAGCGTCGTTACGCCAAGCTGCCGCCGCTGCTGATCTTCAATGTCGGTACACCTCTGCTGGCAGCCGCCGGCCTCTTCGCCCTGCCGCCGACCCAGTTGCCGTTATGGGCGCAGATCGGCGTCGCCCTGGCGCTGGTCATCCCGATGGGCCCGATGATCTATCGCATCGCCTACCAACCGCTGGCCAACGCCTCCGTCCTGGTCCTGCTGATCGTTTCCGTGGCCGTGCATCTGGCCATGATCGGTCTTGGTCTGCTCTTCTTCGGCGCCGAAGGGTCGCGCACGCCGGCTTTCACCGACATCAGCTTCGAATTGGGTGGCGCACCGCTGCAGGGACAGACCATCCTGGTCGTCGTCGCCTCCGCCGTATTGATCATCGGCCTGTATTTCTTCTTTGAACGTACCGTTTACGGCAAGGCGCTGCGTGCCACCGCAATGAATCGAACCGGCGCCCGCCTGATGGGCATTCCGCCGACTCTCGCCGGCAAGCTGTGTTTCACGCTGGCCGCCGCGATCGGCGCCTTCTCCGGCGTACTGATCGCCCCCATCACCACCATCTACTACGACTCCGGCTTCCTGATCGGCCTCAAGGGATTCGTCGGCGCCATCATCGGTGGCCTGGCCTCCTACCCGGTCGCCGCGCTCGGCGCCGTGCTGGTCGGTCTGCTCGAATCCTACTCGTCCTTCTACGCCAGCGCCTTCAAGGAAGTCATCGTTTTCACGCTGATTCTGCCAGTGCTGTTGTGGCGCTCGCTGACAACGCACCACATCGAGGAAGAGGAAGAGAAGGGCGACGAGGCCGCTAGCGAAGCTAGCCGTTCGGGCAGCAAGCGCCTGCCGCGCCACCTGCCTCTGTTGGCACTGGTTGGCCTGCTGGCGGTTGCCCCCATGGCACTGCCCGAGTTCTCCATCACGCTGCTCAACTACATCGGCCTCTACGCCATCGTCGCCGTCGGCCTCGTCCTGCTCACCGGCGTCGGCGGCCTGACCTCGTTCGGCCAGGCCGCATTCGTCGGACTGGGCGCCTACACGACAGCGTGGCTGACCACCGTGCACGGCGTTTCGCCCTGGCTGACACTGTTCATCGGCCTCGCCATCACCGCCGCGGTTGCCTTGTCGCTCGGCTTCATTACGCTGCGCATGGGCGGCCACTACCTGCCGCTGGCGACCATCGCCTGGGGCATCAGTCTCTACTTCCTGTTCGGCAACGTCGAATTCCTCGGCGGCCACACCGGCATCACCGGAATTCCCGCCGTTTCGCTGTTCGGTCTCGAACTGAAGAGTGGCAACCAGTTCTTCTACCTGATCTGGCTCATCCTGCTGCTCGCCATCCTCGGCCTGCGCAACCTGCTCGATTCGCGCGTCGGCCGCGCCATCCGCGCGCTCAAGGGCGGGGCGGTGATGGCCGAGGCGATGGGGGTCGATACCGCACGCACCAAGATCGTCATCTTCCTGATCGCCGCATTGCTGGCCAGCATCTCCGGCTGGCTGTACGCCCACCTGCAGCGCTTTGTCAATCCGACGCCGTTTTCGCTGACGCAAGGCATTGAGTTCCTGTTCATGGCGGTGGTCGGCGGCATTGGCCACGTCTGGGGCGCCGTGCTCGGCGCCGGCCTGGTCACCGTGCTGAAGCAATGGCTGCAGGACATCCTGCCGGAACTACTGGGCCAGAGCGGCAATTTCGAGGTCATCGTCTTCGGTATCGCCATCGTACTGATCCTGCAACGCGCCCGCGCCGGCTTGTGGCCGGTCGTGCTGCGCTTCGTTCCGGGCAGCCAGGCCAAGCGCCAACTGCTGCCCGCGGAAAATCTCGAAAAACGGCAGTGCACCGCAGCAGGCACCTTGCTGCTCGATGCACGTGAAGTCACCAAGCGTTTTGGCGGCCTGGTCGCCAACAACAACATGGCGCTGAGCGTGAAGGCCGGCGAAATCATGGCCCTGATCGGCCCCAACGGCGCCGGCAAGAGCACGATGTTCAACTGCATCTCGGCGGTCAATCCGGCGACCAGCGGCCACATCGAATTCCTCGGCCAATCGACGGCCGGCCTGGCCGCCCGCGACCTGGCCCGGCAGGGCATGAGCCGCACCTTCCAGCACGTTCGCCTGCTCGGTCAGATGACCGTACTGGAAAACGTCGCTATCGGTGCCCACCTGCGCGGCGACAAGGGTGTCGTCGCGGCCGCTCTGCGCCTGGACCGCACGGAAGAAAACCGCCTGCTCGCCGAAGCCGCCCGCCAGATCGAGCGCGTCGGCCTGGCCGAGCACATGTTCGACCCGGCCGGCAGCTTGGCGCTTGGCCAGCAGCGCATCGTCGAAATCGCCCGCGCCCTGTGTTCCGATCCCTGCCTGTTGCTCCTCGACGAGCCCGCCGCCGGCCTGCGCTTCAAGGAGAAGCAGGCGCTGGCCGAACTGCTGCGCAAACTGCGCGCCGAAGGCATGGGCATCCTGCTGGTCGAGCACGACATGGACTTCGTCATGGACCTGGCCGACCGCATCGTCGTCATGGAGTTCGGCGAGAAACTGGCCGAAGGCCAGCCCGAGGAAATCCAGAACGACCCGAAGGTACTCGAAGCCTACCTCGGGGGAGTCGAATGATGAGCAAGCATCCGCATCTGCACGAGCACGAGGTCATCCTCGACGTCAAGAATCTCACCGTCAGCTACGGCAAGGTGGAAGCCCTGCATGGCATCGACCTGACCATCCGGCGCGGCGAGATCGTCACCGTCATCGGCCCCAACGGCGCCGGCAAGACCACGCTGCTGGCGGCCCTGATGGGCCTGTTGCCGGCCCACGGCGATATTGCCTATCTCGGCCACCACCAGGGACGCGAGCGCGAGGTCGAAGTGCTGGTCCGCCAGGGCATGACGCTGGTTCCGGAAAAGCGCGAGTTGTTCGCCGAAATGAGCGTCGAGGATAACCTGATGCTGGGCGCCTTCGACCGCTACCGCTCCGGCCATCGCGACCACATGGAAACGATGGACGAGGTGTTCGAACTCTTCCCGCGTCTCGAGGAACGACGCAGCCAGCTGGCCGGTACGCTATCCGGTGGTGAGCGCCAGATGCTGGCCATGGGCCGTGCCCTGATGGCCAAGCCCAAGTTGTTGATGCTCGACGAGCCGAGTCTGGGCCTTGCCCCGCTGATCATCAAGGAAATTTTCCGCATCATCGGCGAACTCAAGCAGACCGGTGTCGCCATCCTGCTCGTCGAGCAGAATGCCCGCGCCGCGCTGCAGATCGCCGATTACGGCTACGTGCTGGAAACCGGCGAGATCACCCTGGCCGGCCCCAGCCAGGAGCTGGCTGCCGACCCGCGCGTGATCGAGGCCTACCTCGGCCTCGGCCACAAGCCCTGAGTCGGGAACCGCCGTTTATTTCTGCTCTTCGATTTCGGTCGAGATGCCGTACTTGTGCGCCACTGACATGTACAGCGCCCTGGCCGATGCCACCTTGGGGCTCTTGCGATCCTTGCGCTGGGCGCGTTCCAGATAATTGCGCGCCCGGGCGGCAAGTTCCGGGTCCCAACCCTTCTGATCCAGCAGCGTATAGATCGCTTTCGCTGCATTGACCAGGAACTGCAGGTTGGGCACCTGCTCGGCAGCCTGGATCAACAATTTCACCGATCCGTCGATATCGCCTTTACGGGCCGCCATGACCCCCTGGTTGTTCAGGTCCACGATCTGGCGGTTGACCTGATCGAGCAAGGCCTTGCCGGCATCGGCCTGGCCGGTCTTCTCGAAGACGCTGTTGATGTGGTCAAGCAGGTGGGGATCTTCGTTGTTCTCCGCCGCCACTTGCCGGAGAATCTTTTGCGCCTCGTCGCCCTTGCCCGTCGCATAGCAGGCATGCGCCAGGTCGATCGCCAGGCGCTGCGATGCCTGGCGCCCGCGCGTCTGAGCCTGGTCGCCGGCCTGCTCCTGCAAGGCCAGAGCCTGTTCGACCAAGGCCCGAGCTTTGTCCGGCGTGCCTTCGGCCGTCAGGCAAAGACTTTCCACCACCAGAGCGGCCACCTCCGCCTGCTTGTCGCCGCGTAGCTCCCGTTTCATCTCGCTCGCCACCTTGCGCGACGCATCGACATTCCCGCGTTCGACCAGCACGCGCGAAAGATTGGCGAAATCATCGACCGTCCGCAAACTTGAGCCCTTGCTCCGGTCGATGACGCGGCCATAGGCCTTCTCCGCGGCGAGCAGATCGCCGGTCCGCGTCGCCACATCGCCAACCAGCCGTTGCCGGATCGTGTTGTGCGGCGAGGCATCGGCCGCCCGTTGCAGGATCTGCTGCGCATCCGCCAGGCGATCCTGGGCCTCGTGTACCGAAGCCAGGAAGTCGTAAGCCGAGAGAAATTCCGGCGCTTCCTCGGTCACCTGTTCGGCCAGCTTTTCCGCCTCGTCCAAGGCGCCGCGATCGCGCAAGGCAATGGCCAGGCCCATCTTGGCCCACGGCACGACACGTCCTTCCAGAACCCTGCGGAACACCTCTTCCGCCTCCGCCGTCCTGCCCAACTGGTGCAGCAACTCGCCTTTGAAGCGCAGCGCGTCATACATGTAGGCCGGTTGTTGCTGGATTACCCGATCGCAGGCGGCAATTGCCTCCGGCAGCGAGCCGCGCTCGATCTGTTCATAAATCTTGCGCAGCACATGCTTCTTGTAGATAGCCTTGATCAGCCGCGCCTGTAGCTGTTCGGCAGTTAAGGGCTTGATCAGGTAATCGTCCGGCGCCAATTCCGCCAAGGCCACGACATTGGTGTAACTGCGTTCGCTGGTGATGATCAGATACACCGTCGATAGGGGTATCAGGTGGGCGTGGCGTAGCTCTTCGAGCAGTTGCTGTCCATCCCGCCCATCGTCCAGCACGAAATCGGAGAGAACGATGTCGAAGCGGTTGCCCTTGACCTGGCGAATCACCTCGGCGGAGTTACCGGCACCGTGCACCGCCGTTACCCCCAGGGCGCCGAGCATCAGTCGCAACGAATCCCTTGCCGGCGGGTGACGATCGACAATCAACACCCGCTTCTTGGTCAGCGACTGCTGTAAAACCAGCAGCATTTCCTCATTATCGAGGGGGGTCGCAGTCATTGTTTGAGAAGAACTCATTTTTAGAACTTACTTGAGTTCCCCATGAACGGCAAGCCATTCCGGAAAAACTTCGATTTTTCAGCGACCTGACGTAAAATCCGCCTCCCGATACTGCACTGCAACACGCCTTTTCCCATGCTCTATCCCACCCGTTTCGATGTCATCGTCGTCGGTGGCGGCCATGCCGGCACTGAAGCTGCGCTCGCTGCAGCGCGGGCGGGTGCGAACACGCTGTTGCTGACGCACAACCTCGACACGCTCGGGGCGATGAGCTGCAACCCGTCCATCGGCGGCATCGGCAAGGGGCATCTGGTACGCGAGGTCGATGCGCTGGGCGGTGCGATGGCGGCAGCCACCGATGAGGCCGGCATCCAGTTCCGCATCCTCAACGCCTCGAAAGGTCCGGCCGTCCGTGCCACCCGCGCCCAGGCCGACCGTGTCCTGTACAAGCAGGCGATCCGCACCCGCCTGGAAAACCAGCCCAAGCTGACCATCTTCGCCCAGGCCTGCGACGACCTGATCGTCGAAGGCGACAAGGTCTGCGGTGCCGTCACGCAACTGGGCATCCGCTTCATGGCCGAGGCCGTGGTGCTGACGGCCGGCACCTTCCTCAACGGCAAGATCCACGTCGGCCTGGAGAACTACACCGGCGGCCGCATGGGCGATCCGCCCTCGGTGTCGCTGGCCGCCCGCCTGAAGGAACTGAACCTGCCGCAAGGCCGCCTGAAGACCGGCACGCCGCCGCGCCTCGACGGCAAGACCATCGATTTCTCGGTGATGGAGGAGCAGCACTCGGACGATCCGCTGCCGGTCTTCTCCTTCCTCGGCAGCGCCGCCCAGCACCCGAAGCAGTTGCCGTGCTGGATCACCGAAACCAACGAGAAAACGCACGACATCATCCGCAGCGGCCTCGATCGCTCGCCAATGTACACCGGCGTCATCGAAGGCGTCGGCCCGCGCTATTGCCCGTCGATCGAGGACAAAATCCACCGCTTCGCCGACAAGAACCAGCACAACGTCTTCCTCGAACCGGAAGGCCTGACGACGCACGAGATCTACCCGAACGGCGTGTCGACCAGCCTGCCCTTCGACGTGCAACTGGCGCTGGTTCGCTCGATCCGCGGCATGGAAAACGTGCACATCCTGCGCCCCGGCTACGCCATCGAATACGACTTCTACGACCCGCGCGGCCTGAAGGACACGCTGGAAACCAAGGCCATCAACGGCCTGTTCTTCGCCGGCCAGATCAACGGCACCACCGGTTACGAAGAAGCAGCCGCCCAAGGCCTGCTCGCCGGCATCAACGCCGTCAATTACGTCAAGGGCCGCGCCGGATGGTGCCCGAAGCGCAATGAAGCCTACCTCGGCGTGCTGGTCGACGACCTGATCACCCGGGGCGTTTCCGACCCCTACCGCATGTTCACCAGCCGCGCCGAATACCGCCTCAGCCTGCGCGAAGACAACGCCGACCTACGCCTGACCGAGCAGGGCCGCCAACTCGGCCTGGTCGACGACGTCCGCTGGGAGGCCTTCTGCCGCAAGCGCGACGCCATCGCTGCCGAACAGGAACGCCTGAAGTCGACCTGGATCAACCCGAAGATCACACCGGACGAAGACTGTATCCGCGTTTTGGGCAAGAGCATCGAACACGAATACAACCTGTTCGAATTGCTACGCCGTCCGGAAGTGGCGTACGCCCACCTGATGACGCTACCCGGCACCGGTGAGGCACAGACCGATCCGCTCGTCGTCGAGCAGCTCGAAATCTCGGCCAAGTACCAAGGCTACATCGACCGCCAGGCCGAAGAGGTTGCCAAGGCCGCCAACTATGAAAACACGACATTGCCGGCCGATATCGATTACGCCACGGTCGCCGGCCTGTCCAACGAGGTCAAGCAGAAGCTGACGCTGCACAAGCCGCAGACCATCGGCCAGGCCTCGCGCATCCAGGGCATCACGCCAGCCGCCATATCGTTGCTGTTGATCCACCTGAAGCGCTTCAACCTGTCCAGGGCGGCATGAGCACGATCACCCTCGCCGCCGGCCTCGCCGAACTTGGCATCGACCTGGCGGACGACACGCAGGCGAAACTGCTCGCTTTCCGCGATCTGCTGCTCAAGTGGAACAAGACCTACAACCTGACCGCGCTGCGTGACCCGGCCCAGGCGATTTCGCTCCACCTGCTGGATTCCCTGGCCATCCTGCCGCATGTCGGTGCGGGCACGTTGCTCGATGTCGGCAGCGGCGGCGGCCTGCCGGCCATCCCGCTCGCCATCGCCCGACCGGAGCTTTCGGTAGCCATGGTCGATACGGTGCAGAAGAAGACAACCTTCCTGCAACAGGCCGTGATTGAGCTCGGACTGACCAATGCTGCGGTGTACCACGCCAGAGTCGAAAAAATGACCGGCCAGTATGCCCAGATTTCGTCGCGTGCATTTGCCGAGATCGGTTTGTTCGTCGAACTGACACGTCACCTGCTCGCACCGGGCGGACGCTGGCTGGCCATGAAGGGCGTCTGCCCCGATGCGGAGCTTGCGACCTTGCCCGCCGACATCGCGGTTGAGGCTATCATTCGGCTCTCCGTCCCCGGCGTCGATGCCGAACGTCATTTGATCATCCTGAAAGCGGGCTCATGAAAGTACTCGCCATCACCAACCAGAAAGGCGGCGTCGGCAAAACGACCACGGCCGTCAATCTTGCCGCATCGCTCGCGGTCGAAGGCAAGCGTGTCCTGCTGATCGACATGGACCCGCAAGGCAACGCCACAACAGGGGCCGGCATCACCAAGAAGGAAGCGCTGCCCACCGTTTATCAGCTGCTGATCGGGGCCGCGACGCTCACTGAAGTCTGCCTGAACACCGATTTCGGCTTCGATGTCCTGCCGGCCAATCGCGAACTGGCCGGCGCCGAGGTTGAGCTGATCGAGCTTGAGCAACGCGAGTACCGCCTCAAGAACGCTCTGCAGGCCAATCGTGACCAGTACGATTTCGTGCTGATCGACTGCCCGCCGGCGCTCAACATGCTGACCGTAAATGGCCTGGTCGCCGCCGACTCGGTGCTGATTCCGATGCAGTGCGAATACTACGCACTGGAGGGTCTGTCCGATCTGGTCGAGACCCTGCGCAAGGTTCGCCACCACCTCAATTCCCGCCTCGAGATTGAAGGCCTGCTGCGCACCATGTACAACCCGCAGAGCACACTCACCCAACAGGTCTCGAGCGAACTGGAAAGCCATTTCGGCGACAAGGTTTACACGACCATCGTGCCACGCAACGTTCGCCTGGCCGAAGCGCCATCCTACGGCAAGCCGGTCATCGCATTTGACAAGAACTCCAGGGGCGCGCAGGCCTATAGCGCGCTCGCCAAGGAAATCCTCGAAAGGGTCGCCCAATGATCAAGATGAAAGGACTCGGCCGCGGCCTCGACGCACTGCTCTCGGGCAGCGACAAACCGCAGGGAGACGAGCAACGCAACCTGCCGGTGGAGCGCCTGCGCCCGGGGAAATACCAGCCACGCACCCAGATGGACCAGGAGTCGCTGGCCGAGCTGGCCGCTTCGATCAAGGCTCAGGGCATCATGCAGCCGATTCTCGTCCGCGCCATCGACAGCACGCCGGGTGCCGAACGTTATGAAATTGTTGCCGGCGAACGCCGCTGGCGCGCCTCCCAGCTCGCCGGCCTGAGCGAAATCCCGGTTCTCGTCCGCAGTATTCCGGACGAACAGGCGCTGGCCATGGCGCTGATCGAGAACATTCAGCGCGAAAATCTCAATCCGCTCGAAGAGGCTCAAGGCTTGCAGCGCCTGGTCGATGAATTCGGCCTGACCCACCAACAGGCCGCCGATGCCGTTGGCCGCTCACGACCGGCAGCCTCCAACCTGCTGCGCCTGCTGCAACTCACCCCGGCCGTGCAGGAATTGCTGATGACCGGAAAACTGGACATGGGCCACGCCCGCGCGTTGCTGCCGCTCGGTGGCGCACAGCAAGTCGCAGCGGCGCAGCAGATCGTACAAAAGGGTCTGTCGGTTCGCGAGGCAGAACGCCTCGCCCAGCACTTGCTCAACCCGCCAAAGAAGGCCACGCCAACACCAGTCGACCGCGACCTGCTGCGCCTGCAGGAGGAGATTTCCGACCACATCGGCGCCGCTGTAGCCATCCACAGCGGCAAGAAAGGAGCCGGCAAAATCACCATCGAATTCAACGATCTTGACCAACTCGAAGGAATTCTGGGGCGGCTACGCTAACCGGTTGACGCAAAACGGGACTTACGGGAAAACCCGTATTTCTCATTGACGTCAAAACCCCAGGTCTTGTATCATTTAAGTCTGTGTGGCAGGCCAGTCAACGAGTGCAAGCACCATGTACAAGGCAATTTTTCTGCAATTTGGTGCAGCAGTCATAACAGCACTCGGGGCCGGGTTGATCGCAGGAACGCGGGGGCTTGTATCGGTTGGGTTCGCGGCATTAGCCGCCATCGTGCCCAATCTTTTGTTCGCCATCCGCCTGTCGATGGTGAATAACCGCCCCGGCGCATCGTACGCGGCGAACTTCTTCATCGGCGAGTTCCTTAAGATTGCCGCCACCATCGGAATTTTGGCAATCGCCATCAAGGGATATCCCGAGATGCATTGGCCCAGCATGTTGATTGGGCTTGCGGTTGTGTTACATGCTGGTTTTTTAGCGTTTTGGAAGAAGCCCTGATATGTCTACCGAAGCAGGCCACGAAGCAGTAGCGAACGCGCCGACCGCCGGCGAATACATCGTTCACCACCTTACCCATTTCAACACCACCGGTCATGCCCAGAAGGACATCATCGACTTCAGCGTTCTGAACGTCGATACCCTGTTCTTCTCACTGCTCATGGGCGTGCTTGGTCTGTTCGTGATGTGGCGCGTCGCCAAGAGCGCAACCTCTGGCGTGCCGGGCCGTATGCAGGCTGCTGTTGAAATCGTTCTCGAGATGGTCAACGAACAAGCCAAGGGCATCGTGCATAGTGCCGAATCCCGCAAGGCCGTCGGCCCGCTGGCCCTGACGGTTTTCATCTGGATCTTCCTGATGAATTCGATGGACTTCCTGCCGCTCGACGTCTTCCCGAATCTCTGGCAGGCCATTACTGGTGACCACCACGCCTATCTGCGTATCGTGCCGACCGCCGACCTGAACGGCACCTTGGGCATGTCGATCGGCGTGCTGCTTGTCTGCCTGTACTACAACATCAAGATCAAGGGCTTCGGTGGCTGGATGCACGAACTCTTCACTGCGCCGTTCGGTAGCCATCCGCTGCTCTACCCGATCAACTTTGCCATGCAGATGATTGAATTCCTGGCCAAGACCGTTTCCCACGGCATGCGACTGTTCGGCAACATGTACGCCGGCGAGCTGGTCTTCATGCTGATCGCGCTGATGGGCGCGGCTTGGGCCGGCACCGCCACTGGCGTCTTCCTGTTCGCCGGTCACGTCATCGCTGGTTCGATCTGGGCGATCTTCCACATCCTGATCGTTGCCCTGCAAGCTTTCATCTTCATGATGCTGACCTTGGTTTACATCGGGCAAGCACACGAAGCACACTAAGCAGTACCCCGGTTTCTTTGTAGTTTATTTTTGTTTTACTTACTTTAACCTTAGCAAGGAGTTGTCATGGAACACGTTCTCGGTTTTGTTGCTCTGGCTGCCGGCCTGATCATTGGTCTGGGCGCTATCGGTGCCTGTATCGGTATCGGTCTGATGGGTGGCAAGTA
>JAYRUZ010000030.1:0-14017 GCA_041918795.1 Azonexus sp.
CCACTGCCGATGCACCAGCCAGGCCGGCGGCGCCTCCGGCCGACTGCGGGTGAGCACCAGCCACGACGGGGCGAGCAGGAATTGCCAGGCCCGCCAGCCGGCATGCAGGCACAGGTGGGTAGTGGCCAGTGCCGTCCAGCCGAGGCCGATCTCGACGAACATCAGCGCCACCTGCGTCACCGTCCCGTGGATCAGCGCCGATTTGACATCGGTCTGGACCAGGCCGCACAGCCAGGCATAGGCAGCGCTGAGCAGGCCGACGACGACCAGGCCGGCCATCACGTCAGGTACTTGAACGAGCAGCGGATGCAGGCGCAGCATCAGGTAAACCCCGGCATGAACCAGCAAGGCGCCGTAGAAAATCGCCGACGATGGCGTCGGCCCCTCCAGGGCGCGGACGATCCACGGCGTGAACGGCAGTTGCGCCGACTTGACCAGTGCCGCCGCCATGAAGCCGAGCGCCAGGATGCGGATCTCGACCAGCGTCAGTCCGGCCTCGCCGGTCAGGGCCGGCCATTCGAAACTGCCGACCCAGACCACGCTCAAGCCGAGCGCAAAGAGCAGCCCGGCATCGCCGACCCGGTTGGTGACGAAGGCGTACAAGGCGTTGCCGGTCGCCACCGGGCGTTGCCAGGCGTAGCCGATGAGCAGGAAGGAGGCGACGCCGCACATTTCCCAGCCGACGAAACAGAGCAGGCCATTGCCGGCCAGCAGCACCAACTCGATACCGGCGATGAAGAAGCCAAGCACGATGTAGAAGCGATGAAAGCCTGCCTCACGATGCAGATAGTTGGCCGAAAAGCGCGCCACCAGCCAGCCAATCAACGCTGCCACGGTGGCGATGGGCAGCGAGACGGCATCGAGCAGAAAGGAAAAGCTGGCCTGCCACTCGGCCGTGCCGAACCAGACAGCGACGACGCGATGCCCCGGCCAGCCGCGCCACAGCGCGACAGCGTCGATGGCGAGCAACAGCGCGAAACTGGCGAAGGTGGCCAGCGTGGTCAGGCGCACGGTCAGCGGCTCGGCTGCATCGCCCTGGGCCCGGCCGAGCAGCACGCGCGCGGCGTTGGCAATGACCGCCAGCAGCGGCAACACGGGCACCAGCCAGATCCAGTCCGGCAAGCGGGTGAGCAGTGCGCTCATGCGAAGCCTCCCAACAATTGCGCCGGCGGCAGCGCCTCGCTTTCGCCGGCGAACCAATCGACCGAACGCGCCACCTGCGGCAGCACCGTCTCGCCGGTCCACGCCTGCCAGCCGCGCCCGGGCCGATAAAGCTGGACTGCTGCGGTGCACGGGCTCTGCGCGGCAAAAATGATCCAGCCGTTGTCGATCAGTTCGCGCAAGGCCGGCTGGTGCTGCACGACGGCGTCCAGCACCGCGGGCTCCTGCTCGACGACGACGAGCAGGCGCATCGGCTCGTGAATTTCGACCATCTGCCAGGGCAGGCCGGTGCGCAGGTCGGAATCGGCTCCTTCCATGACGCCGAACAGGCCGGTCAGGTTGTGCGTGATCTTGGATCCGCAGCCGTAGCGCTCGTTATCCACCGTCGAGAAATAGTATTCGAGACTGATGCCGGCACCGACCGGGCCGGCAGCCAGCAGAATGCTCTCGGCGATCCGGCCGTCGACATCGGCGGTCGGATCGTAGGAAATCAGAAAAACGCGGCGGTCGAGGAAAAGCCCCCGGCTCATCGACCGCCGGCCGATGAAAGCGGCGGCATTGTTGGCATGACCGAGTTCCGGCCGCGCCTGCGAAATGTCGTGCGCCCGGCCGGTCACATGCTGCCGCCCCTGCCAGGGCGACAGCCGCGGCGGTGCCGAGGCCAGCCGGCGACAACGCTCGGCGGCATGCGCCCGGCAGGCTTCGGCGACTTGCCCGACCAGGGTGTCCAAAGCGGACTGGAAACGCTCCGGCACGCAGCCGAGGTCGTACCACTCGACGCCGTCGTCGCAGGTGTTGTGCTCGGCCGCGACGAACCAGGTGCTGTCGGGAATGACGAGGCCGCGCTCCGCCAGTCCAGCCCGCACTGCGGGGCGATTGGCCATGGCCGCGAAGACGCGTGCATTCGGCCCGCCATGGCGGCCGGAACAGGCGCCGCAATCGTAGGCCGACAGGTGCGGATTGTTGCGGCTGCTCGAACCGTGCCCGAACATCAGGACCAGCGGCGCAAAACCGGTCGTCAGGCCGATGGTGCGCAAGAAGCCCTCGACGCGCTCGATCTGCTCGGCATCGGTGAAGCCGAGTTGCGGCGCCTCCGGCGTGGCATCGTCGGCTGCCGCGGCGGTCAGCGCGACCTCGCTTTTGACCCGCTCATCGTGGCGCTCGCGCCAGCGCTGCAGCGTTTCGCCGAACACCGCCGGAGCGAGGCTGGCCGCGACCAAGGCGCCCAGCGCCGGCAGGCCGGCCAGCAAACTGAAAGCCGTGCCGCCGAACAGCGTCCGCCGTGTCTTCTGGTACAGGGCTTCGCGCCAGCGCAGGCGGCGCTCGCGGCGGATGGCGTGGCGGACCCGCGCCTTCTCCTCGCCGGCGACCTCGCGTTCGCGCAGCAGATGGCGCGGCCGGACGACCACCGGGCACAGGGCGCTCCGCTGGGCGTCGTCGAGGCCCTGCCAGTACATGGCCACGCCGAAGAATCCCGCCGCACCGTAGGTGTGCACGCCCGGCGCGATTTCCTCGAGATGCCGGCGCGTGCCCTCCTCGCGATCATCCATGCACATCACGACCTGGGCCGAAGGCGAGGCCGACCAGGCGACGCGACGATTGGCACCGAGCGCGGCAAAGACCTGCTCCCGGTAGTGGCGCTCGTAAGCCTCCAGCCAGATCTGGCCGCGTTGCAGCGGGCTCAGGCTATCGGCCCAGGCCAGCAAGCGAGAACTCTCGGCCAGGCCGAGGCAACCCACGGTCGCCGCATCCCAGGCCAATTCACGGCTCAACTCCTTGAGACACCAGGCATCGGCCTGCGCCCGCCACTCGCCCGTCCGGGCAGCAAGACTTTCGGCCAGAGCCGTCCATTCGCTCGGCGCTGCCAGCCCGCCGCGTCGAATCAGGCCACTCGCGCGGTGTGCCCCGGTTTCGTCCAGCGCGCCCCGCTGCCAGGCATCGCGCACGTAGAATTCGGCAGCCCGTTCGGCGTAATGCGTCTGCAACTCGGCGAAATCCATGGTCACGCCGGTCAGCCGGCGCATCAGGTCGTCGCACAGCAGGCGTTCGAGCAGCACGCGCACGGCCAGGTAATCGAGCATGGCAACAGGCGTGCCGTCGCCACGCTCGGGATTGTTCGCCCGCCACAAAACCATGCCGGACCAGCCCGGCAATTCGAGCGACAGGCGTTCCAGGTAGCCGTACCAATGCGTTTCCGGCACCAGGCGACCAAGCTCCTCGGCGAGCACCGCCAGCGGATCGTCCGGCAGCAGCTGAATCTCGTCGCGCACATTCGGCAGCTCGTCGAGCTCCCATTGCAGGTCGAGCCCGGCACTCGCCCGCCAGGCGGCGAAGAAGCCGGCCTCCCGCTGCGGGTTGCGCCAGGCGGCAACGCCAAGATCGAGATGGGCCGCCAGGTGACGCTGCAGGACGCCACGCACCGTCTCCAGCACATCCTCGCCGCTCAGGTATTCGAGCAGGCGGCGCAGACTCCAGCCTTGGCCGACCTGCTCGCATAGCGCCGTCCAGCGCGCAACGGCAGTACGGCGCCAGTCGTTTTCGCCGGCGGCGCCGACTGCTGCGGTGCACCGGACAAAATGGGCAAAAACCGGATCGCTCGCCAAGCCGCGCTCGGCCAGCAACCAGGCCAGACGGCTCGCCGCCGGCCGCGTGTTGCCGACGACCAGGCTGGCCAGCACGACATCACGCCGTGAAACCCCGGCCAGCGTCTGGTCAAGGTCGGCGATGCCTGCCTCGTCCAGCGCTGCCGCCAGATCGGTGCGGCTGACCCGGCCGCTGGCCAGGCTGGCGCGAAAACGCTCCTCCGACCAATAGGGCTGCGCGCCGTTCAGGCCATGCGCCGCCGCCAGCGCCTCGGGGAAAGGCAGATGCTGAAAGCCGTGCAGCGTATTGTGGTGTACAAAGTCGCAGATCGGCGCCTGCGCCGGCAGTACGTGCGCCAGGTGCTCGACCCAGTGGGCCAGGCGTTCGCTCAGGGGCGACGTATGCTTTTCCACCCTAGCCTCCGAACAGGCGGCCGACCTGACCGACGCTGCCGGCGATCAGGGTCAGCAGCGGTGCCGGCCAGAACCCCAGGGCCACGATGCCGAACGCGAGCAGCCCGGCGGTCAGCGTTTCGGTCCGCGTCATGTCGAGCAGGCTCATGCGCTCGCCCTTGTCGCACAGGCGACCGATGACCCGCAGGCCATAAGCAGCGCCGATCAGCATGGCCAGGCCCAGCAGGATCGTCCAGCCGCCCCAGACCGGCCAGGCGCCGACCAGAACATGCAGCTCGGCGATGAAGCCGGCCGAACCGGGCAGACCGATGGCCGCCAGCAAGCCGAAAGCGACGAAAAAGGCAAAACGCGGCGCCACTCCCAGCAGCGAACCGTAATCGGCCAGGTCACGGCTATGCGTACGCTGATAAAGCAAGCCGACAATCAGGAACAGGATGCCCGCACTCAGCCCGTGCGCCACCATCTGCACGACGGCGCCGGTCAGGCCGACGATGTTCAGCGTGGCGATGCCGAGCAAGACCAGGCCCATGTGCGAGATGGACGAATAGGCGACCATCGCCTTCAGGTCCTGCTGGCGCCAGGCGAGCACTGCTCCGTAGAGCAGGCTGATCAGGGCCAGCGCCGCCAATGCCGGCTGCACAGCCTGCAAGGCGGCCGGCAGCGTCTCGACGGCACGGATCAGGCCATAGGCTCCCATCTTGAGCAGGACACCGGAGAGCAGGATGGAGACCGGGCTCGGTGCCTCGACGTGAGCCAGCGGCAGCCAGCCGTGCAACGGGAAGACCGGCATCTTGACGCCGAAGCCGATGAACAGGCCGGCGAAGATCAGCAACTGCATGTTCAGCGGCAGGGCGCGCCCGCCGGCCGCCATGTCGCTCATCGCGAAGCTGTGCCCCGGCGCCGCGTCATACAGAAAGAGCAGGGCGACCAGCATGAAGACCGAGCCACCCAGCGTATACAGGAAGAAATTGAGCGCCGCGCGCTGCCGATTGTGGCCGCCCAGGCGGTCGATCAGGAAGAACAGCGGGATCAGCGTCGCTTCCCAGAAAACGTAGAACAAGGACCAGTCGCGCGCCAAAAAGACGCCGAACATGGCCGATTCGAGCAGGAGGACAAGCACGTAATAGAGCTTGGCGCCCTCGACCATGCGTCGCGAGACCAGGATGGCGACCAGGCTGAGCAAGGCCGAAAGAAGCACCATGGCCAGCGAGATGCCGTCCACACCGAGGGCGAAATGCGAGCCCAGACGAGCGTTCCACGGCCGGCTCTCGAATAGCTGGGTCGCCGCCCCCTGCGGGTCGAATTGCGCGGTCAGCCACAAGGCATGGCCAAGCGCGGCCAGGGCGAACAGCAAGGCCGTTCGCCACAGCCACAAAGGCCGACTGCCGGGCAACAACGCCACCACGCCGGCGGCAAGCACCGGCATGAAGACGAGTAGCTTGAGCACCCCCAACCCCTCCGCCGGCCTGGCACCGGTCCGTTATTGATCGTGTGATTATGCCAGTGTGCGCCCCCCTGTAGGCAAGCCATTCCACCGCCAACGGCAATGACATTGCGCTGTTTGACAGCGCCCGCCCGCGTCGCTACATTCGCCGTTTCCCCAACCCAACCCATACAAGGAGTTCACCATGGCCGTTCTCGTCGGCAAGCAAGCCCCAGATTTCACCGCCACCGCCGTCTATGGCAACAACGAAATCAAGGAACTGAAGCTCTCCCAGTTCAAGGGCAAGCCGGTTGTCCTCTTCTTCTACCCGCTCGATTTCACCTTCGTCTGCCCGTCCGAACTGATCGCCTTCGATCATCGCCTGGAAGAATTCAAGCAGCGCGGCGTCGAAGTCGTCGGCGTCTCAATCGACTCCCAGTTCACCCACCTGGCCTGGAAAAACACCCCGGTCAAGGAAGGCGGCATCGGCCAGGTCGGTTATCCGCTGGTCGCTGACATCAAACACGAAATCTGCCGCGCCTACGACGTCGAACTCGAAGCCGCCGGCGTTGCCCTGCGCGGCTCCTTCCTGATCGACAAGAACGGCGTGGTCATGCACCAGGTCGTCAACATGTTGCCGCTCGGCCGCAATATCGACGAAATGCTGCGCATGGTCGATGCCCTGCAATTCTTCGAAGAACACGGTGAAGTCTGCCCGGCCGGCTGGAACAAGGGCAAGCCCGGCATGGTTGCCTCGACCGAAGGCGTCGCCGCCTACCTGGCCAAGAACGCCAAGAAGCTCTAAAAATAACGATCAAAAGCAACGGATCGTAAAAACTGACCCCGGTTTCATTAAGACACCGGGGTTTTTTTTCGTTGACCTATCGCAATTCATTCCTGTTTAGAGATAGAATTTGGAGAATTTGCAATTTCCAAATTTGACAATGACTATGGCAGACACCGAATACCTCAGCACCCGACAAGCGGCTTTGCGTTTGGGCGTTTCGCTTGGCACCGTTCAAAACATGGTGGAGAGCGGCGCCCTCGAGGCCTGGAAGACTGCCGGCGGCCACCGCCGCATCCCGCTCAGTTCTGTCGAGGCCCTGCTCGCCCGGCGCCGGGCCATGATGCCCAGCACACACGACACCAACGTTCCGCTGGATGTCCTGATCGCCGAAGACGATCCGACCTTGCAGACGCTCTACCGGATGACGATGGAGAGCTGGCAATTGCCGCTCAAGCTGCGCATCGTCGGCAATGGTTTTGACGGCCTGCTGCAAGTCGGTCAGCGCGTCCCGAACATCATGATCGCCGATCTGATGATGCCGGGCATGGACGGTTTCGAGATGATCCGCCAGCTACGCTCCAATCCGGATCTTGCCCGCATGGACATCATCGTGGTCAGCGCCATCGATCGTCAGGAAATCACCGAGCGTGGCCTGCCGTCCGACATTACCGTTTTCGGCAAGCCGATCCCCTTCCACGAACTGAAGGGTTTCATCCTCGGCCGCCTCTCGGCCCGTCAGCGCGCCGCCTGATCTGTCTCTCACAGGAAACGGCGCCAGAAGCCCGGCTCTGGCGCCTTTCCAAGAAAAGTCTTCAATTCCGGGTGGCAGTTTTCGTCATCCAGCAGCCAGCGCACAACGAAAACCATCTTCTCTATGCGATGGAAAGCATCGACGACCACCGGATCGTAGGCTTTCCCGCGCTGCTCCAGCAAAATCTGCATCGCCAACTGCAAGGACATCGCCCCACGATAGGGGCGTACGCAGGAGCAGGCATCGAAACAATCGACCACTGCGGCAATCCTGCCAGCGAGCGGAATCTGTGCGCCTGACAGCCCATACGGGTAGCCCAGACCGTCAAAGCGCTCATGGTGGGTCAGGGCAATTTCCGCCGCCAACCTGATTTCGGGCACATCGCTCCCGGCGAGCAAATCATGACCCAACTGGCAGTGCCCCTGCATCATGGCACGCTGTTCACCGCTCCAACCCGCCGTCGACAGTAACACTTCGGGCAATGCGATTTCCCCCAGATCCAGCAGTGGCAGAG
Organism: Azonexus sp.; assembly: GCA_041918795.1. Taxonomy (GTDB): domain Bacteria; phylum Pseudomonadota; class Gammaproteobacteria; order Burkholderiales; family Rhodocyclaceae; genus Azonexus. Next base: position 7,633 of record JAYRUZ010000030.1, read on the forward strand.
CACACTGAATCGGATCGCAATAAGCGTCGTCGTAACCCAGCATGCTGGCCAGCATGGCGCCCATCACACCGGTGCGCAATATCTTGGCCGGCGAGCCGCCGCTGCGAAACTCTGCCACCCGGGCCAAGCGGAACAGTCCCTCGACCTTCGCTTGCCGGTGCTCGACAAAACGGAGGCGGTTCGAGTTCTTCAAATTGCCGATATCCGCGACCATGCGATGCATCTGACCGAATGCCGCTCGACGTTCTGCCTCCAATCGGCGCAGGCGCTCCAGTATGCCGGGCACCGAAGGCATCTCGGGCAGCGTGTGCAGACTCGCATCATCAAGGGTGACCTGCTGTTCGACCGGAACGCCGCCAGCCAGGATATGTTCTCTATTTGTCATCTGAATCATGACACTCCTCCATCAGTGAATCTGGTGACTGCCTTCAGGGCAGTTGGGCGTCAGCCAGAGTGTTAACTCGCCATGCTGGGGCGCCAGCTCCGCCTCTTCCTGATCGGAAATCGGCAGCCCCTCCCGCTCCAGCGGTAGCCACAAGGTGACGCATGTCCCCTCACCGTAAGTACTGCTGACGGCCACTCGCCCGCCATGGGCATCCATGATTTCCTTGACCAGCGACATGCCGAGACCGGTTCCCGGAATATTCCCGGAAGGATCGGCCCGGAAAAATCGCTCAAATACGCGCTCCGTTTGCTCGGGGGTCATCCCGATCCCGTGATCGCGCACCTCGATCCCGACCTCTCCCCTGTCGCTCACCGCACCTTCGACAACGGAAATATCGATGGCCCCGCCATTGGGCGAATACTTGTAGGCATTCGACAGCAAATTGATCACCGCCTGCTGCAATTTGGCGGAGTCGATATTCAGTTCCGGCGATTTTTCCGGCAGATGTACGCGCATACGCGAGCGATCTTCCTCGATATGCAAGGCCGCCACTGCATCCTGCACCACAGGAGTCAGTGCCCGATGCTCAAGCTTGAAATCCTTCCCTTGCCGGGCTTCGATGCGCGCCAGATCGAGCAACTCGTTGATCAGGTTGGTCAATCGCCGAGCCTGGCGATGAATCGTGCTCAGCATGTCACGCGTGCGCTCGGGGGGAAACTCCCGCATCATCAACAATTCCGAGAACCCCATGATGCTAGCCATCGGCGTACGCAGTTCGTGGGCGGCCGTGGTCAGAAATTCGCTCTTCATCCGGTCGACCTCGGTCTCGCGGGTCACATCGCGCAGATAGACCACCGAAGCGCCACCATCGCCGCTGGCCCGACGGCTGACCAGCAGCACGCGGCGGATCGGCTGCAACAGATAAAGCAACTGCCCTTCCTGGTCGAACGGCTGGCCGTCAGCGGCATGCTCAGGGAAAGGCTGCAACGGATCGACCCGCCCCTGCAGGCAGCGACTGAACTCGACCAGAGACATCCCCGAAACCATGCCGGACTGGACTCCGGTCAGGCGTTCGAAAGCCGGATTGACGAAGGACAGGCGACCCTCGCCATCGAAATAGGCGAAGCCGTCCGGACTCAAGGTAAAGATCGCATCCAGTTGGCGCATCAGCCCGATGATCTGTTGCGCCGACTCGATACGCTGAGATATATCGACGATGGTTCCAACCATGCGCAGTGGCTGGCCATCCCCGCTCCGCTCAACGATGCGGCCATGGTTGGCCACCCAGATACGTCGGCCATCGGCATGCAGCATCTGATGCTCGAAGAAGAACTCGCTGTCCCTTCCTTGCAAATGGGCATCGAGTTCTTCCTTGAAACGCTCACGCCAATCCTCGGGAATGAAGCGCATGAATTTGGCCAGGCCCGACGCACCAGTCGCCGCCACTGGGTCAAGTCCGAGGATGGAAAACCACGACGGGCTGGTAAACAACTGCTCCTCGACCAGATTCCAATCCCATACGCCCTCATGCAGCGCATCGATGGTCAACGCCAAACGCTGCTCGCTCTCGACAAGGGCTTTGGTGGCGGCGATAGTCGACGTTATGTCGTTCTGGATGCCGATATAGTGCGTCACCACGCCGTGCTCGTCGGTCAAGGGCGACAACTGCAGCTCGTTCCAGAAGTAATCGCCATTTTTCCTGTAATTGCGCAACACGACCTTGCAAGTCCGACCAGCCATAATGGCCTGGCGGATTTCATTGAGAGCCTCTTGCTCTTCTCCTTCGACACCTTGCAGCAAAGAGCAATTACGCCCCATGACCTCGGCGGCGCTGTAGCCGGTGATATGTTCGAAAGCCTGGTTGACGTAAAGAATCGGTTGGCCCGGCAGTCGCATGTCGCTGATCACCACACCGCACGAACTTGAAGCCAATGCCCGTTCGCGCAGGCGCAGCGAGGCCTCGGCCTCGACCATCGCCGTTACATCGCGAATGATGCCGCTGACCCTTAGCGGGAAGCCATTTTCATCCAGTACCAGGTGAAAGCGATCCAGCACCCAGCGTACCGCACCGTCGGACCGGCGCACGCGGTAACGAACCTCGGCGGTCTTGGCCGTGGCCAGGGAACTGCGCGCCTGGACGAGCAGACTGCGGTCCTCTTGGCGAATCAGCGAATAGAGAAGGCCACGGTCGCTGACGAACTGTTCGGGCGGACAACCAAACACTTTCGCGGCAGCCGGACTGATGTATTCAAGGATCTGGAAATCAGGGGAGGCGGAATAGACCACGTCGTCCATGTTGGCCAGCACGATGGCCAGACGCTCGCGTGCTTCAGCCAGTTCATCGGTGCGGCGCCGCACCTCATCTTCCTGCGAAGCATAGACATTGCGCAATGAATAGACCATTTCGTTGAAGGCCGTGCCCATCCGGCCGATTTCGTCGGTTCTCCTGACCTGCAGCTCCCGCAACTCGGAGGGCCCGGCACCGGCAATTTCCATGGCCCGGTGGCTCATTTCGCCGAGCGGAGCAATGATGGTTTGCGAAATTTTCCGCGTCATGATCATCACCACCAGCATGGCAAACAAGGCAATCAACACCATGGCCAGCGTGATGCGGAACATGGGCTCGTAGGCGACGCTCTTTGCGGCGCTGACGGTAAGCATCAACGGCAGGCCGTTGTCGGCCAGACGACCGACGAGAGGGCGCTCAACCGGCAACACCTCACCGTCCAGAAAGCCGCCGCTACGAAAGATCGAACGGCCCTCGCCATCGCTCAGGCTGAGCGCCCGCGGCAACTTGTCGCCGAGACTCGCCCCGTCGATATGGCGTTTGGCCAGCGCCGACAGGTTCACATCGGAAACGATCACTCCCTCGGTCCTGCCGGTCGCCAGATAAGCGACCGGATAGGCCATATGCAACACTGCCTTGCCAGCCGCGATCTCGAGTTCGAATACAGCCTTTTCCTGCTCCATCGCCCGGTTCAGAGTTGCGGAATGAAATCTCGACTGAGGGTCGGACGAGGCGACAACCTGGCCCAAACCATCGACTAGGGAAACCGCCTCCATATCGGGAAACGCCTGCCGGAACTCGACCAGGAAAGGTCGCAAATAGGCGTTGCCACTGATCGAGTCGGCCAGTGCATTGGCGACCAGGGAGCGGTGCGACAGCCCCTCCGTATCCTGCAAAATCCGATCGATATCGGACTCGAGGCGTTGCGCGCTCAAGGTCGCGGTAGCGCCCAGGCGCTCGCTGACCGCATCCTGGACCAGGGAAAAGACCAGCGGCCAGATGATCAAGGCAATGCACAGCAGAATGCCGCTCATCAGCAACTGCGCCTTGAGCGCGACGCGATTGATCAGACTCCCTTCGTACCAGGCACGGAAGCGGGACTGGTACGTGGACATTGTCTGTTTCGCTAGCGCCATGAAACGCCTCTCAATGTTTGCCGATCGGGCTCAGCCGACCACCGGCCCCATAGCGCGCGAAAAACAGGTCAGCCTCACCCAATGCCTCGTGCCGCTGCGGCGTGAAAGGCTGGTCGTAACGTTTCACCACCCCTTCGTACGCCGGCAATTTTTCCAGGGCGGCGCGGATAGCCATGTGATCCGTACTGCCGGCCTGATTGATTGCCCGGGCCAGCAAATGAACCAGGTCATAAGCATGGGCAAGGCCGACCGGAGAGGGAATACTGTCCGGATGATCGACCGAAAAACGGCGCTGCGCAGTATCAGCCAGGCGTCTCGCCTGCGCGTTGCGGGCCCGACTGAACGCGTAAGTCTGCACGACACGCAAATCGACCTTAGCCAGGGCATCGCCGCACATTTTCGGAAAGTCGCCACCGGTGATTCCCCAGTGGCTGATCACAGGCAGACGCTGCGCTGCCGGCAGCTTGGCCAGTTCGCGGACGAAGAATGCCCCTTCGCGTTCGTTGGCCACGAGGAATACGGCCTGCCCTTCGGCCTGACGCAATGCCATGTAGCTTTGCATCAGCGAGACATCGCCCCCCCAGTTGTACCAATCAACGCTGCTCAAGGTAACGCCATACTTCGGCGCCAGCGACTTGAGGGCCTCATGGTTGCTTCGGCCCCAGGCAATATTGGGCAGCAGCACGCCCAAGCGACGGACACCATCCCGCCGTGCCTGGCGCAGTACGGCCGCGACGGCCATCGGGTCGGACAAAGACAGGCGAAACGCCCAGTTGGGACTCTGCCCGTTATTGATGATGCCGTCGGCTGCCGCCCAGGGATCGAGCAGAAGGATGCGCGCTTCCGGCAGTGCTCGCACCTGTTCCAGCGCCACCGGACTGAACTTCCCGGTCATTACCGCAACCAGATCCGGCATTTCCGCGAACTCGCGCAGATTGGCCACTCCGCGTGCCGGCACCGATCGATTGTCGCGAATCACCATTTCCAGCGGACGGCCTTTAAGCACGCCACCCGCCCGGTTGATTTCGTCGATCGCCTGCTCGACGCCGAGACGTATTGCTTCATCGGACGTACTGCTGACGTCGCCGATCTCCAGGTCCAAGCCAATCTGCACCGAGGCGGGGGCGGCTTGTACTTCACCGAGCGTCAGCCAGATAAAGACGAGGGAAGCGAGGAGGCAGTGTTGGCGCATGTTCAGGCGATGCTGCTCATGCGCTTGGCCAGATGACTATCGACCGTATCGATCAGTTCCAGGGGACTGAAGGGCTTGGTCAGATAGGCATCGGCACCGGCTTCGCGGCCCATTTCAAAATCCGAGCGCTGACCACGTGCCGTCAGCAGGATCACCGGCGTATGGCGCAACATCGGCTCCTGCTTGACCTTCTGGCAGACCTGATAGCCATCCAGGCTACCCGGCATCATGACGTCGAGCAGGACCAGGTCGGGGCGCAGGGCCTTGATCATGTGCCAGCCGGACTCCCCGTTGTCGGCTTCGTGGATTTCAGAATTGCCAAGTTCCAGCGTCATGCGAATCAAGGTCCGGATATCGGCCTGATCTTCAACAACCAGAATCACTTTTCTTTCGCTCATGCTGCACCTCTGCCTACGATTGAACCTTGCGTTGACGTTGCATCAGCCGGGTCAGGTCTTCCGCATAACGGCGGGCCTGCTCGGCGTCGAGATTTCCGTTGTTGGCGCTGGCCGGCGCGCCGGCCGGCATTTCCATCACCAAGGCCGTGATGTCGCCGTCCTCGTCGACCAGGCGCATGCTGCCGTGCAGCAACTCGACGATCTGGCGACACAGGGCCATACCCAGCCCCAGGTCATGCTGACCGTCTTGCCCCTTAGCTGCGCCCAACTGACCGAAAGGCAGAAAACTGCGCGAGTTGGCCTGCTTGGGCAGGCCGCGGCCATGGTTGCGAATCTGCAGACTGACGTAATTGCCGTAGGGACGCGCCAGCAGTTCCAGATCGGAGCGGATACGACAGTTGCGCACCATGTGCTCGATGTAGCCGTACAGGGCTTCGACCAGCCAGTCGCGACTGCCGTAGATGACAGGCAGTTCCTGTGACAGGCCGGACATGTGGAACTTGATGTCGCGAGCCTCAAGCAAGGGGCGGACGCGAACCAGCAAGGCCGACACCAGATCCATGACCGGAATGCGCTCGCTGGAAACCAGCGGCGCCTTGGAGAAGACCTGGGCGAAGGTCGCCAGTTGCTTGACCCGTCCGGCAATCTCCTCGCCCTGGCGCAGGATGGCTCTGGACTCTTCACCCAGGCTTTCCCGTTGCTCGGTATCGGGCACGAGGTCGACCAGCAGTTGTCCGAGCTTGTGCGGAAAGGTTTTCATCGGTGCGTCGAGCTCTGCCGCGATCAGGTTGGCAAAATTGGCGACGATGGTTTCGTAACGTGCGCTTTCGCTGACGTTGCGGAGGATCAGCAGATAACCGCCACCCAGAGGTGAGTCGATCAACTTGAGGTGGAGACGGTCGCTCATTCCCGACTTGCTCGGGGCATCGATCTCGAATTCCATCGGCAGGCGGACGTAGCCACGCGCCGCTGCCGACACCTGCACCA
>JAYRUZ010000031.1:0-13995 GCA_041918795.1 Azonexus sp.
TGCCGCACCTGATCGACGGCATGATCGAAGGGGCGGAGCGGACGCGCGACATCGTCGATGCCCTGAAACGCTTCTCTGCCGTCGACAAGATGACCCCGGAGCAGGTGAATCTGAACGAAGTGGTCGAGCGCTCGGTACGCTGGGTGGTGCAAAGCGCGGCGGCCAAGTTCGAGGTCGATATCGATCTGCCGGCCGATCTGAATTGCGTCGGCTCCTCCGGCCAGTTGCAGCAGGTGGTGATGAACCTGGTGCAGAACGCCTGCGACGCCACGGCCCGCCAACAGCAGCCTAAACTCCGCATCAGCGGCGGGGTCGAGGGCGACATGGCCGTGCTGCGTTTTGCCGACAACGGGCCGGGCATCGCCGAGGAACATCTGAGCCGGCTGTTCGAGCCATTTTTCACCACCAAGCCGGTCGGGCAGGGCACCGGGCTGGGCCTGTCGATCAGTTACGGCATCGTCGACCGCCACGGCGGCCAGTTGTCGGCTGCCAATCTTCCCGAAGGCGGAGCGGAATTCTGCCTTGCACTGCCGGTGGTCAGGCGCTAACCACTTTGGCGGGTTTTCGCTACACCGGTTAGCGCGGTATTCAATACGAACAATGACTTATTGATCTGGCACGGACTTTGTATGAAGATGGTAAAAATTTTCATATTCGTGCCATGGAAACGCTACCGAACGACTGGCTGTCCCTGCTGATCCTCACCTTCGTGCTGGGCATGAAGCACGGCTTCGACGCCGATCATCTGGCGACCATCGATGGCCTGACCCGTTTCAACGCTCGCGCTAGACCGGGCATGGCGCGCTATTGCGGCACCTTGTTTTCGCTCGGGCATGGCGCCGTGGTCATGGCCATTGCGCTGGGCGTTTCTGCCCTGGCCGGGCAATGGGAAGTGCCGGAATGGTTCGGCACGCTGGGCGCGCTGATTTCCATCGCCTTCCTGGTCGCCCTGGGTAGCCTGAACCTTGCCGCCGTGCTACGCGCCGAACCGCACGAAATCGTCCAGCCGGTCGGGGTCAAAGGCCGCCTGCTCGGCGGTTTGCGCCAGGTGTCGCATCCCGCGCTGGTGGCGCTGGTCGGCGCCTTGTTCGCCCTTTCCTTCGATACGCTGTCGCAAGCGGCTTTCTTCGCGCTGACCGCGACCCAGTTTGGCGGTTGGGAGCATGCCCTGCTGCTGGCGACGCTATTCATGGCCGGCATGTTGCTGACCGACGGCATCAACGGCTTGTGGATCGCCCGCCTGATCGCGCGGGCCGATCAGGTCGCGCTGATCGCGTCGCGCGTGATGGGCCTGGTGGTCTCCGGCATCAGCCTGCTGGTCGCCGCTTTCGGTGCGGCCAAGCTGCTGTCGCCGGCCATCGATGCCTGGAGCGAGGGCAAGGAATTGATCTTTGGTTTTAGCCTGGTAGCGATCATCGCCTTGAGTTTTATTTGGGCGGTTCGCCTGACCCGGCGGCCGACTGGAATTTGAGGGTTTAATCAACGCGGGGGACTGGTCGGGCAACCGGCTTTTTTTGCACACAATGGTAAGAAGAAAATTACTTTATTCATACCTGTTGCTGGCCTTCGGTGCGGCGCAGGCACATGAATCGACCGAACTGTCGGCCGTCGAAGTCCGGGCCAAGGCCGAGAACATGGAAGGTATCGCCGCCGCTGGCAGCGAAGGCATCGTTTCCAGCCAGCGTCTGGCGGCCGTGCCGATGTTGCGCCCCGGCGAGGCGCTGGAAATGGTGCCGGGCCTGATCGTCACGCAGCATGCCGGCGACGGCAAGGCCAACCAGTATTTTCTGCGCGGCTTCAACCTCGATCACGGCACCGATTTCGCCACCTATGTCGGTGGCGTGCCGGTCAACATGCCGACGCACGCGCATGGCCAGGGCTACACCGATCTCAATTTTCTGATTCCCGAGCTGGTCGAGCGCATCGCCTATCGCAAAGGGCCGTATTTTGCCGAAGAGGGCGACTTTGCCTCGGCCGGGGCGGCGCATATCGATTATTTCCGTCGCTTGGACAGCAGTCTGGCGCAGATGACCTTAGGCCAGAACGGCTATGCCCGCACTTTGCTCGCCGGTTCGCCGGTGGTGGGCGACGGGCATCTGCTCTATGGCCTGGAGCTTTTTCATAACGACGGGCCCTGGCAAGTCGATGAGCACTACAAGAAACTGAACGGCTTGTTGCGCTACAGCCGCGGCGAGCGCAACAACGGCTGGTCGGTGACCGGCATGGCCTACCAGGGTAAATGGACCTCGACCGACCAGTTGGCGCAGCGGGCCATCGACAGCGGCCTGGTCGACCGTTATGGCAGCCTCGATTCGAGCACGGGCGGCAAGACGCATCGCTACAGCCTGTCCGGCGACTGGGCCAAGCGCTGGGACGGGGCGCAGAGCAAGGCCAATGTCTGGCTGCTCGAATCCGGTCTCGATCTGTGGTCGAACTTCACTTATTGCACCAATGGCTGCCCGGACGGCGATCAGTTCAAGCAGGCCGAGCGCCGCGTGGCCGGGGGCTTCAATGCCTCGCACGAAATTTATAGTAAATGGGGCGGCCTCGATGTGGTCAATGCCTTCGGCCTGCAGACCCGTGTAGACCGTCTGCGGCCGGTCGGCCTGTATTCGACCAAGGACAGGGAAACGCTGGCGACGGTGCGTGAGGACCGGGTGACCCAGCGTAGCGTCGGTGTCTGGGGGCAGAACGAGGTGCGGTGGACCGACTGGTTCCGTTCCATCCAGGGCTTGCGCGCCGACGCCTACGATTTCTCGGTCGATAGCAGCCTGTCGGCCAATTCCGGTCAGGCCAGCGACCACATGGTGACGCCGAAGCTGTCGCTGATTTTTGGGCCTTGGCAGAGTACCGAGCTGTATCTCAACTACGGTCACGGCTTCCACTCGAACGATGCGCGCGGCGCGACGATCAGCGTCGATCCGGCGAGCGGCGACGCGGTGGCCAGGGTCAAGCCGCTGGTTCGTACGCGTGGCACCGAGATCGGGCTGCGCACGGAAATTGGCAGAAAATGGCAGTCCACCGTAGCTGTGTGGCAATTGGAAACCGCCTCGGAGCTGCTTTTCGTCGGCGATGCCGGCACGACCGAAGCCTCGCGTCCATCGCGCCGCCACGGTGTCGAGTGGAACAACCTGTATACCCCGACCGACTGGCTGGCCTTCGACGCCGACCTCAGCTGGTCGCAGGCGCGCTTCCGCGATTCGGCACCGGAAGGCGACCATATTCCGGGGGCGGTGACGACGACGGCCAATGTCGGGATGACTATCGATCATATCGGCCCGTGGTTCGGTGCCGTGCGCTGGCGCTACTTCGGGCCGCGTCCGCTGCTTGAGGACAACTCGGTACGCTCCAAGGCGTCGTCGCTGACCAATCTGCGTGTCGGTTACCGCTACTCGCCGCAGTTGTCGCTGGCGCTCGATGTTTACAACCTGTTCGACAGCAAGATGAACGACATCGAATACTGGTACGAATCCCAACTGGCGGGGGAAGCAGCGAGCGTGGCCGATCGCCACCTGCATCCGACCGAGCCGCGTAGCCTGCGGCTGACGCTGACTTATCGCTATTGAGTCCGATTCGGCGAGAGTTCTCGGGAAGCGGGTTGGCCCATCGCTTGCCGTGACTCGCGCCGGGACTGCTGCGGTGCACGGCCGAAAACAGGCAAAAATCAACCGCCGTTAGGGGCACAAAATCGACGGCAATTCCAGGCCATGCACGGCCCGTTTTCGCCTGCGGATTGTACGTAGATGCCTCTATAATTCATAATTACGCTTCCAGCCCCTGTGGACTTAGAGTAATCTACGGGGTTTTCCCCAATAGCGAGAACCGAGGAGATTCCGTGGAAAAGGATTTGCGCGAAGCCGCACTCGAATACCATCGCCTGCCCACGCCGGGCAAGATTTCTGTCCGCCCGACCAAGGGCCTGACCAACCAGCGCGATCTGGCGCTGGCCTACTCGCCGGGCGTGGCCGCGGCTTGTGATGCCATCGTCGAGGACGAATCGACGGCTGCGCTGTATACCTCGCGCGCCAACCTGGTCGGCGTCGTCACCAATGGTACGGCCGTGCTCGGTCTGGGCAACATCGGCCCGCTGGCCGCCAAGCCGGTCATGGAAGGCAAGGGCTGCCTGTTCAAGAAGTTCGCCGGCATCGACGTCTTCGACATCGAACTGGCCGAGAACGATCCCGACAAGCTGATCGACATGGTTGCCGCACTCGAGCCGACGCTCGGCGGTATCAACCTGGAGGACATCAAGGCGCCGGAGTGCTTCTACATCGAGCAGAAGCTCAAAGAGCGCATGAACATCCCGGTCTTCCACGATGACCAGCACGGCACCGCAATCATTTCCGCCGCGGCGATGCTCAACGGCCTGAAGGTCGTTAACAAGAAGATCGACGAGATCAAGGTCGTCTGTTCCGGCGCCGGCGCAGCCGCCATTTCCTGTCTGAACCTGTGGTGCGATCTCGGGGTCAAGCGCGAGAACATCACCGTCTGCGATTCCAAGGGCGTCATCTACGTCGGCCGCCCCGGCGGCATGGACGAGACCAAGGCCCGCTACGCCCGGGAAACCGAAAAGCGCACGCTGGCCGACGCCATGGTCGGGGCCGACGTTTTCCTCGGTCTGTCCACCGCCGGCGTGGTCAAGCAGGAGATGGTCAAGACCATGGCCGCCCAGCCGATGATCTTCGCGCTGGCCAACCCGACCCCGGAAATCATGCCGGAACTGGTCAAGGAAGTCTGCCCGGAAGCGATCATCGCCACCGGTCGTTCCGACTACGTGAATCAGGTCAACAACGTTCTGTGCTTCCCGTTCATCTTCCGCGGCGCGCTCGATGTCGGCGCTACCCGCATCACCGAAGAAATGAAGATGGCCTCGGTGCGTGCCATCGCCGAACTGGCCGAAGCCGAAGTCACCGACGAAGTGGCCATGGCCTATCCGGGCGCCAACCTGAACTTCGGCCCGGAATACCTGATTCCGAAGCCGTTCGACCCGCGCCTGATCGTCAAGATCGCGCCGGCCGTGGCGCAAGCCGCGATGGATTCCGGCGTCGCCACCCGTCCGATCACCGATTGGGCGGCCTACCGCGCCAAGCTGTCCGAATTCGTCTATCACACCGGTGTCGGCATGCGCGCCATCTTCCAGGCGGCACGCCAGGCCAAGGGCAAGCGCATCATTTTCGCGGAAGGCGAAGAAGAGCGCGTGTTGCGTGCCGTTCAGGTCGTGATCGAAGAAAAATTCGCCCGTCCGATCCTGATCGGCCGTCCGGACATCATCGAACACCGCCTGGAAAAGGCCAAGTTGCGCATCAAGCCGGGCGTCGATTTCGACGTGGTCAATCCCGAGCAGGACGAGCGCTACCGCGAATGCTGGCAGGCCTATCACAAGCTGATGGTCCGCCGCGGCGTCACCCCGGCCATCGCCAAGGAAAGCATGCGTCGCAAGCCGACCGTGATCGCCGCCATGCTGCTCAAGCTGGGCTACGCCGACGGCATGATCTGCGGCACGACCGGCCAGTACAGCCATCACCTGGGCGTCATCCAGAACATCATCGGCAAGCGCCACGGCGTCAATACGCTGGCCGCGATGAACTACCTGATGCTGCCGGGTCGCTCACTGTTCATCTGCGACACGCATGTGAACGAGAACCCGAATGCCCAGGAAATCGCCGAGATGACCCTGATGGCGGCCGAGCAGGTCAAGCGCTTCGGCCTGCAGCCGAAGGTGGCACTGCTGTCGCATTCCAACTTCGGTTCGAGCGGTTCGGAATCGGCCCGCAAGATGGGCGTGGCAGCCGGCCTGATCGGTGCCATGTCGGCCGGTGAGCTGGAAGTGGACGGCGAAATGCACGGTGACTCTGCGCTGAGCGAAGAACTGCGCCGCGAAGCCAACCCGGATACGCCGCTCAATGGCGAAGCCAACCTGCTGGTCATGCCGAACATCGATGCTGCCAACATCAGCTACAACCTGCTGAAGATGACCGGCGGCGAAGGCGTCACCATCGGCCCCATCCTGCTCGGCGTCGATCGTCCGGTGCATGTGCTGACCTCGACCGCTACCGTGCGTCGCCTGGTCAACATGACCGCGCTGGCCGTGGTCGAATCGATGGAGCGTTGATCGCCCGGGCGTGAGCCCAAACAAAAACCGGCTTGGCCTCGCGGCGAGCCGGTTTTTTTACGCCCTGGTTTTTGGCCTTTTGGGGCAGTGCACCGCAGCAGTCGGCTGCGGCGCCAGAATCACCGTGCCAAGGCCGCCAGCAACTTGCCGTGGATACCGCCGAAGCCGCCGTTGCTCATGACCAGGATGTGGTCGCCGGCCCTGGCTTCGTCGACGATGCATTGCACCAGGCGGTCGAGGTCGTCCTCGACAGTGGCTTTGCTGCCCATGGGGGCCAGTGCTTCCTGCGCATCCCAGCCCAGATTGGCGGCGTAACAGAAGGCGAGATCGGTTTCGCGCAGGCTGTCCGGTAGCTGGCTCTTCATCGTGCCCAGCTTCATGGTGTTGGAGCGCGGCTCCAGCACGGCGAGAATGCGGGCGTCGCCGATCTTGCGGCGCAGTCCGGCCACGGTGGTGGCGATAGCGGTGGGGTGGTGGGCGAAGTCGTCGTAGACCGTGACGCCGCGCACTTCGCCACGGACTTCCATGCGTCGCTTGACGTTGACGAAGCGGGAAAGGGCTTCCAGGCCCTTGTCGAAAGGCACGCCGACATGGTGGGCAGCGAGCAGGGCGGCACAAGCGTTGGCGCGGTTGTGGTCGCCGGTCAGCGCCCAGGTGGTGCGGCCGATTTCGCCCTGCGGCCCGGAAAGGATCAGTTCGCCGCTGGCGTCGTCGCCCGTGGTGCGATATCCCGTCACATCGTTGAAGCGCTCGACCGGCGTCCAGCAGCCACGTTGCAGCACGCGCTCCAGGCTGGCTTCGGCGGCATTGGAGACGACCAGGCCGTTACGCGGTAGTGTGCGTACGAGGTGATGGAATTGCGTCTCAATGGCCGCCAGATCAGCGAAGATGTCGGCGTGATCGAATTCGAGATTGTTCAGGACGACGGTGCGCGGGCGGTAATGGACGAACTTGGAGCGCTTGTCGCAGAAGGCGGTGTCGTATTCGTCGGCCTCGATGACGAAGAACGGGGTATCGCCGAGACGGGCCGAGACGCCGAAATTCAGCGGCACACCACCGATCAGGAAGCCCGGCGCCATGTTGGCGTCTTCGAGTATCCAGGCCAGCATCGAACTGGTCGTCGTTTTGCCGTGCGTGCCGGCCACGCCAAGCACCCAGCGGCCTTGCAGCACGTGCTCGGCCAGCCATTGCGGGCCGGAGACATAGGGCAAGCCGCGGTCGAGAATCTCTTCAAGCAGCGGATTGCCGCGCGAAATGGCGTTGCCAATGACGTAGATGTCGGGGTTCAGTTGAAGCTGCTCGGTGCCGAAGCCCTCGATCAACTCGATGCCGGCGCCACGCAACTGGTCGCTCATCGGCGGATAGACGTTGGTGTCGCAGCCCGTTGCCTTGTGGCCTGCGGCGACGGCGAGTTGGGCGATGCCGCCCATGAAGGTGCCGCAGATACCGAGAATATGAATGTGCATGTCACAGAGAACCGTTAGAATGGGGGCGATTTTACCCTGATCGAGACGTCATGCCCCGCCCAGACAGGTTACGCCCGAGCACCGGTGCCCGGGCCAGCATTGCCAGCGCCGCTGCCCGGCTGATGGCCGAGGATGGAATCACCGATTACCACCTGGCCAAGAAAAAGGCGGCTCGCCAATTGGGCTTGCCGGAACATACGGCCTTCCCGGATAACGCCGAAGTCGAAGCGGAGCTGCGGGCCTACCGTAGTCTCTATCAGGGCGAGGATCACGAGGAAATGCTCGACGCCTTGCGCCACACGGCGCTCGACGTGATGGAGTTGCTGGCGCCGTTCAATCCGTACCTGACCGGTTCGGTGCTGGACGGGACGGCGGGTGAGCATTCGACCATCGATATTCTTTTGTTCGCCGACAGCGCCAAAGAGGTCGAGATCTTCCTGCTAAATCGCGGCATCGATGTGGAACATGTCGAGCCCCGCAATGAGCGGGTCGAGGCCGTTTTGGTCATGGAAACCGACACCGCCGACGCCAATCTGGTGATCATGCCGCCACATCTTGAGCGGGTGTCACTAAAATACCGCGATGGCCGCCCGCGCGAACGGGTTCGTGCTGAGGCGCTACAGGCCTTACTTTCGGAGTAAGGCTGGACAAGTTGCTGCGAATTGCGGCAAACTTGCAGCTATGACGAAGCGAAAAACAGCTTCCAAGCCGGTCGATAAAGCCCGTTTCCTGGTGATTCACGGGCCGAATCTGAATCTGCTTGGTACTCGTGAACCTGAGCATTACGGCAGGGTGACCTTGTCCGACATCAACATGGCGCTGGCTCGCATGGCCGAGAGCGCGGGTGTCGAACTGGAATCCTTCCAGAGCAACCATGAAGGTGCGTTGATCGAGCGCATCCATGCGGCTCGGGAGCAGGGGGTGCGCGCCATCATCATCAATCCGGCGGCCTACACCCATACCAGCGTTGCGCTGCGCGATGCGCTGGCCGGTGTGGCGATCCCCTTCGTCGAAGTGCATTTGTCGAACGTACATGCCCGCGAGTCGTTCCGGCAGCACTCCTATTTCTCCGACCTGGCCATCGGCGTCATTTGCGGCCTGGGTCATCAGGGCTATCTGCTAGCCCTGGAGTATCTGCTTAACCAACTTGATATTGACTAGTCCGGCTACGGTCGGCGTAACGGTGCCTTCGGGCGCCTCACAGATTTGGAAGGAGTATCCATGGACCTGCGTAAACTCAAGAAACTGATCGATCTCGTTCAGGAATCCGGTATTTCGGAACTGGAAGTGACCGAAGGCGAAGAGAAAGTGCGTATCGCCAAGCATTTCGGTGGTGTCGCTGCACCGATGATGCAGCAATATGCGATGCCAGCCATGATGCCGATGCCCGGTGCCCCCGCGGCGGCCTCCTCGGTCAATCTGGATGAGGAAGACGACCTGCCGGCCGGTCACGTGCTCAAGGCGCCGATGGTCGGTACCTTCTATCGTGCCCCGTCGCCGGGTGCCGAAGCCTTCGTGCAGATCGGCAGCGTCGTCAAGAAGGGCGAAACGCTGTGCATCATCGAAGCCATGAAGCTGCTGAACGAAATCGAATCCGACGCCGATGGCGTGGTCAAGGCGATCCTGCTGGAAAATGGCGAACCGGTCGAGTTCGGCGAGCCGCTGTTCGTGATCGGCTGAGTTTCCTGCCATGTTTGAAAAAGTTCTCATCGCCAATCGCGGCGAAATTGCCCTGCGTGTGCAGCGTGCCTGCCGCGAACTGGGCATCAAGACCGTGGTCGTGCACTCCGAGGCCGACCGCGATGCCAAATACGTCAAGTTGGCCGACGAATCGGTCTGTATCGGTCCCGCTTCCTCGGCACTCAGCTACCTGAACGTGCCGGCGATCATTTCGGCGGCCGAGGTCACCGATGCCCAGGCCATCCACCCGGGTTACGGCTTCCTGTCGGAAAATGCCGATTTTGCCGAGCGCGTCGAGTCGTCGGGCTTTGTCTTTATCGGGCCGCGGGCCGATACCATTCGCCTGATGGGCGACAAGGTCTCGGCCAAGAATGCGATGAAGGAAGCCGGTGTGCCTTGCGTGCCGGGTTCGGACGGCGCCCTGCCGGAAGATCCGAAGGAAATCGTCAAGATCGCCCGCCAGGTCGGTTATCCGGTGATCATCAAGGCCGCCGGTGGCGGCGGCGGTCGCGGCATGCGCGTAGTGCATACCGAGGCAGCCCTGGTCAACGCCGTGCAGATGACCCGTCAGGAAGCCGGTAACGCTTTCGGCAATCCCACGGTGTACATGGAAAAATTCCTGGAAAACCCGCGTCACGTGGAAATCCAGGTATTGGCCGATCAGCACGGTAATGCCATCTACCTCGGTGAGCGCGACTGTTCCATGCAGCGCCGTCACCAGAAGGTGATCGAAGAAGCGCCGGCGCCGCACATTCCGGCCCGCCTGATCAGCCGCATCGGCGAGCGTTGTGCTGATGCCTGCCGCAGGATCGGCTACCGCGGGGCGGGTACCTTCGAGTTCCTGTATGAGAACGGCGAGTTCTATTTCATCGAAATGAACACCCGTGTCCAGGTCGAGCACCCGGTGTCGGAAGCGATTACCGGTGTCGATATCGTCCAGGAGCAGATTCGTGTCGCCTTCGGCGACAAGCTGCGCTATCGCCAGAAGGACATCGTGTTCCGCGGCCATGCCATCGAATGCCGTATTAACGCCGAAGATCCCTTCACTTTCGTGCCTTCTCCCGGCAAGATCGAGTTCTATCATCCGCCTGGTGGCCCCGGTATCCGCGTCGATTCGCACATCTACCAGGGTTATACCGTGCCGCCGCATTACGATTCGATGGTGGCCAAGGTCATCGCCTACGGCGATACCCGCGAGCAGGCCATTCGCCGCATGCGTATCGCACTGTCCGAAATGACCGTGCAAGGCATCAAGACCAACATCCCGCTGCACCAGGAACTGATGCAGGATGCCCGCTTCGTCGAAGGCGGCACCAGCATTCACTATCTGGAGCACAAGCTGGCGGCGAAGAACGAGGTCAAGCAGTAAGCATGGCTTGGCAGAATGTCTGTTTCCTGGCCGACGTCGGGCACGCGGAAGCCTTCTGCGATGCGCTGCTCGATGTCGGGGCGCTGTCGGCCAGCATCGAGGATGCCGATGCCGGCACGCCCGACGAGCAGCCGCAATTCGGCGAACCCGGGCTGGAAACCAAGCCGGCCTGGGAGCATTCGCGGATCATCGCCTTGTTCGAGCCTGACGCCGACGTTGCCGCCATGTTGGCTGACGTTGCCAGCCAGATCGGCCTCGATGCGGCGCCCGAATTCAGCGTTGAGCCGCTCGAGGAACAGAACTGGGTGCAACTGACCCAGTCGCAATTCGATCCGATTCGCGTGTCCGGTCGCTTGTGGATCGTGCCGTCATGGCACGAAACACCGGATCCGGCGGCGATCAACCTGATTCTTGATCCCGGCATGGCTTTCGGTACCGGCTCGCACCCGACTACCCGCCTGTGCCTTGAATGGCTGGAGAAGACGGTAACGCCCGGCTGCAGCCTGCTCGATTACGGTTGCGGTTCGGGCATCCTGGCGATTGCCGGGGCCAAGCTCGGGGCGGCCAAGGTGGCTGGGGTCGATATCGATCCGCAGGCGGTGGTGGCGGCGCTGGCCAACGCCGAGCGCAACGGCGTGGTCGCCCAATTTGCCGACTCGGCCGAGCCGGTGGCCGGCGAATACGATCTGGTGGTTGCCAACATCCTGTCGAATCCGTTGCGTGTTCTGGCGCCGGCCATCTGCGCCCATGTTCGTTCCGGCGGACGGCTGGCGTTGTCCGGCATCCTGCGCGAGCAAGCCGATGAAATCATCGGCATCTACAGCCAGTGGTTGCCGATGCAGGTGGCCGACGTGCGCGAGGACTGGGTATGTCTGAGCGGAGTCAAACCCTGATGCGTACCCGTTGTCCGGCGTGTGGCACGATCTTTCGTGTCACTTCCGGGCAATTGCGTTCCAAGGCGGGCAAGGTCCGTTGTGGCCAGTGCCAGCAGGTATTCAATGCCTTCGACCATTTGTTGAGCGATGTCTCGGCGGAGACGGCGTTGCCCGAGGGCGAGCTGCAGACGGCCAAGGCAGAAACCGAACTGCAGATTGAAATCGTGCCGGCTTCTCCGGCGGTAGCTGCCCCCATCCATTCTTCACTCGATGCGGATGCGACCATTGTCGCTCGCGCGATCGAGGATGCACTGGATGCCGTTGTCCCGATGCCCTCGCTGGAGGAAGTTCCGCCAGCCGCGCCGGAAACACCGACTGCTGCGGTGCACGAGGAAAAAGCGGCAAATTTCGACGAGACCCTGTTGGCGACACCGCCGCAGGAAGTCGAGGAAATCACGCTGCCGCCCCCGGAACCCTTCGAGGAGGCAATCGACGAGTCGCCTGAAGTCAGCACGCAGGTGGCGCGCGATGCCGGCCTGGTTGCCGTGCGCGAATTGACCGACACCTCGGCCTACAACCGCTGGGCCGCGGGGGCGCTGGCCTCGGATGGCGTCGGCGGTTTCGAAGAGGATTCCGCCAGGCGGCCGACCTGGTTGTTCGTCCTGTTCGCGCTCTTGCTGACCCTGGGTCTGGCCGCCCAGTGGCTCTATCACTACCGGACGCAGGCCGTCTTGCGCATGCCGGCCCTGGCGGCGCTTTACGAGATGGCCAATATCGAGATTCCCTTGCCGCGCGAGGCCGACCTCGTCGTCATCGAGAGTTCCGACCTGCAGTACGACAACGGGCGCAACCTGTTCGTCTTGCAAGCCACGCTGCGCAACCGGGCGCGCTATGCCCAGGCCTGGCCGACGCTCGAACTGACGCTGACCGATACCAACGACAATGTCGTCGCCCGTCGCGTCATGTATGCCGCCCATTACTTGCCGCCGGGCACGGCGCAGGATGCTTTTTCCGCCAACGGCGAGGTCGCGGTCCGCTTGTGGATCGACGCCAAGGACCTGGGTGCCGTCGGCTATCGCCTCTACCTCTTCTATCCCTGATTTCTCATGACGACACTGATCTGCGGTTCGCTGGCTTTCGACAACATCATGGTCTTTCCGGACCGCTTCAAGAATCACATCCTGCCGGAACAGATTCATATCCTGAACGTCGCCTTCCTGGTGCCGGAAATGCGCCGCGAATTCGGCGGCTGCGCCGGCAACATCGCCTACAACCTGATGCTGCTCGGCGGCGAGCCGGCCATCATGGCCACAGTCGGTGACGATGCCGTGCCGTATCTGGATCGCCTCGACAAGCTCGGGCTGTCCCGCCAGCATGTGCGCCAGGTGCCGGGCAGCTTTACCGCGCAGGCCTTCATCACTACCGATCTCGACGACAATCAGATCACCGCCTTCCATCCGGGCGCAATGAGCTTTTCGCACCTGAACAAGGTCGAGCAGGCTGGCGCCAAGCTCGGTATCGTCGCACCGGACGGCCGCGAAGGCATGCAGCAGCACGCGCGCGATTTCGCTGCGGCCGGGGTGCCGTTCATCTTCGACCCGGGCCAGGGCATGCCGATGTTCAACGGCGACGAGCTGCTCGATTTCATGGAACTGGCCGACTATGCCTGCTTCAACGATTACGAAGCCAAGCTGCTGTGCGATCGCACCGGGCGCTCGCTCGAGCAACTGGCCGGCCTGGTCAAGGCGCTGATCGTCACGCGCGGTGGCGAAGGTTCGGAAATCTACGCTGACGGCCAGAAGCACAGCATTCCCTGCGTCGAAGCCGATGCCATCGTCGATCCGACCGGCTGCGGCGACGCCTATCGTTCCGGCCTGCTCTACGGCATTGCCAGCGGCTACGATTGGCCGACGACCGGCCGTCTGGCGGCCGTCATGGGTTCGATCAAGATCGCCCATCGCGGTGGCCAGAATCACCAGCCGAGTCGCGAGGAAATCGGTGAGCGCTACCGCAAGGCTTTCGGCAACTTGCCCTGGTAAGTGAAACCTCGTTGTAATCAACGAGCAAAGTCGGTGTAACACGGGCGCGCCAGACTTCTTCTCCATGGAAACGTGGAGAAGAAAATGGAAACCCTGAACAAGGCTGCCGGACGCAGCCGCCCTGAAAAGAAGAGCCTGGCCGTCGGCTTTGCCCGCAGCCAGGCCGATATCCTAGATGCCCAGCGCTTGCGCTACCGCGTGTTTGCCACCGAGATGGGGGCCAACCTGCCCAGCCGCACCCCGGGTGTCGATCACGACATCTACGACCCCTTCTGCGAGCATCTGGTGGTGCGCGATACACAGAGCGGCGAGATCGTCGGTACCTATCGCATCCTGTCGCCGGACAATGCCCGCCAGGTCGGCTATTACTCCGAAAACGAATTCGATATCACCCGCTTGCAGCATCTGCGCAGCCGTCTGGTCGAAATTGGCCGCTCCTGCGTGCATCCCGATT
>JAYRUZ010000032.1:0-13964 GCA_041918795.1 Azonexus sp.
CCGCGTGCCCGGGCATTGCTCGATCAGGCGTGGGCAGCGGAGTCCGGGCGGGGAATCGAGCGTAATCCCTATTTGGCAGCGATCCTTTACCGGCAGGCGGGAGATCTGGGCAGTGCCGAGGGTTTCTATCGTGCTGCCTTGCTCCAGTTTCCGGCCGGACGCCTCAGTCTGGTCACGAACGACGGATTGTGCCTTCTGGTTGCTGCCAGTCAGTTGGGACATGCGTCCGCCGGAGGGCTTCTTGAGCGTGTCGAGGCGATCAATGGCCTGCGGGTGGCGAAATGTGATGAGAACCTGCCAATGCCCGGTGTCTTCAGTTTCGACCTAGTGGGCTATGTCAGCGGTCTGAGCATGGACAAGCAGAAAATTGCCGCAACCATCCGGCGCCTTGCAGTCGCCTACAAGATCGACCCGAATCTGGCCTTGGCCATCGCGACGGCAGAATCCAATTTCAATCCAGGTGCGGTTTCCCCAAAAATGGCGATGGGGGTAATGCAATTGATCCCGGAAACCGCCGAGCGTTTCAATGTACGCAACCCGTTCGATCCGGAGCAGAATATTCGGGGTGGCTTGGCGTATCTGCGTTGGCTGAAGCAATACTTCGGTGGCGACATGGTGCGCGTGGTGGCCGCCTACAACGCGGGAGAAGGGGCTGTGCTCAAGTACAACGGTGTACCGCCCTACAAGGAAACCATTTCCTACGTGAACCGCGTAATGAGCTATTCAGGACGCCGCGCGTGTGCTTCGGGTTCCGGGAAGTTCATTGCTGAAGCCGGGTGGCGCGCGCCTTGCGGCCTCAAGCAGCCGAAGGTTCCTTTGCTCAAAGACGGAATATCTTCAGATTTGCCTATTGCGGCACCGGAAGCCTTGCGGATTATCCGCTGACCACAACGGCCGGATTGTCGGCTGTGTTAGTCAGCTTGAAGCCTAAGGGATTGGCTCGGGAGAGGGCGAGTGCGCGGTAGGCCTTGAGCACCACGAACGGCTGCCGGTCGATTTCGGCAATTTCACATCCCAGTCCGAGGCCGTGGCGCCAGACGTTCTTGCGGACAACACGGACGAGAAACTCGATGGGTACGGGCAGATCTTCCGACTCAATGCGGCAAAGCCAGGTTTTTCTACCGTTCAGGAGGTTCTCGTCACCGTCGTCGATGGCCAATGCAACGCCAAGGGCCGAAATATCCACGATCCGGCCTGTAACCTCGCGGTTGCCTGCAATCAATTTGGCGTTTCCGCTAATCGGGAAACGCCTGGATTTACGGTAGTTGTGCAGCATTGTTGAATTCCTTCGCAAGAGCGGGGAGTCGATTCAGGACTCTCGTTCCTTTTTGGTTTCTGGGCGTGGCGCGGCAGGGGTCGGAGCCTTGGGTGTGATATTGATTTTGGCACCGCCCAGGCTCTGCGTGATTTCGATGACGCCATTCAGGATTCGGTTGTCGGGATTCTTCTGGCAGTAGGCGTCGAGCAGAGGAACAAGCACCTTGGCGTCGGCCACCACGGAGGTTGCCTGTTCGTAACCTTTCGGTGCGTAGACATTGTGTGCGGCAAAGAAGCCGCTCGCCCACTCTAGCGTCAGGGCGCGCGCCTCACCGTTCTTGTCGTCCTTCCACTGGGACCAGTCGCTACATTTGCGAACTCCCATGCCGGAAACCCTTACGTCGCGGCTCCAGGCGTCGACGTGGCCGGTCAGAAGCAAGGCGGTAACTAGTGAAAGGGCGGCGGCTTTCCGCAAAAACGTGGAGTTGAACGACATCGACTGTGCCTTTCCAAAGTGCAACGGGTGAATCATCAAAAAACCGGGATAAACCTCAGGGCCTTACGGGCTTTCAGAAGCAGAATAAGAGCCTGCTTCATGCATTGCAAGTTTCATATTGAGGCAACAGGTCCAGCCGTTTGCAGTTGATGTCTTGCCAGCGTCGTTCGGTGCTCAATCCAGTGTGTCGCCCAACTTGCATGAGTACGCACCGTCTCAAGCAGGGTGGCAAGGTCAGGGCTGGAGAAACTACGGTATCATTCCCCTTTTTGGACAAGCGGCCGCTTGTCTGTTTGAACGTAACCGAAGGGTTTTCTGCTCATGTTTGATGCAGTCCGTAACAACAAACGTATCGTCCAACTCTTTCTCGCCCTGATCACGCTGCCATTCGCCTTTTTTGGCGTCGAATCGTACATGCGTAGCGGTGGGGCCGGTGATGACGTAGCCAAGATTGGCGACGTGAAGATTACGCAGCAGCAGTTCCAGCAGTCCATCCGTGAACAACAGGATCGTCTGCGCAATCAACTGGGTGGCCAATTCGATCCGAAGATGCTGGATACGCCGGATGCGCGCAAGGCGATTCTGGATGATCTGATCAACCAGCGCGTTCTCTTCATCGAAGCGGCGAAGAAGCGCATGTTCGCCAGCGACGACGCCGTGCGTCAGACCATTGCCTCGATCGATGCCTTCAAGGTCGATGGCATTTTTTCCAAAAAGCAATATGAAGCAGCCTTGCGTGCCCAGGGGATGACTCCGGACGGCTTCGAGGCTCAATTGCGTCAGGACATGACCCTGCAGCAACTGGCCGGAGCCGTCGGTCAGTCCGGTCTGGTGGCACGTACGGTCAGCGATCGCGTGCTCGCCCTGCAGACCGAAAAACGCGAGGTCATGGAGTATCGCCTGGCCTTGGACGGCTTTCTGGACAAGGTCAAACTAGCCGATGGCGCCGCCAGGAAGTTCTACGACGAAAACGCCAAGCAGTTCGAGACGCCGGAGCAGGCAAGAGCTGAATTCGTGGTGCTGTCGATGGATGCAATTGCTTCGCAGCTGGCCGTAACCGAAGCCGAGGTAAAGGCCTGGTACGACAGCCACAAAGATCGCTATCAGCAAGCCGAGGAACGTCGTGCCAGCCACATCCTGATCGCTTCGGAGAAGCAGGGTAAGGACAAGGCCAAAACGAAGGCCGAAGAGGTGTTGAAGGAACTGCAGAAGACCCCGACAGTCTTTGCCGAACTGGCCAAAAAGCATTCCGACGATCCGGGCTCGGCGAGCAAGGGTGGCGACCTGGGCTTCTTCGGTCGCGGCATGATGGTGAAACCTTTCGAGGATGCGGCCTACTCGCTCAAGGAAGGTCAGATGTCCGGCGTGGTCGAGTCCGACTTCGGTTTCCATATCATCAAGCTGACCGGCATTCATGCTGCCAAGGAAAAGCCGTTGGCCGAGGTCAGGGCAGAGATCGAAGCTGAACTGAAGAAAACCGCAGCCTCGCGCAAATTCGCCGAGGCCGCCGAAGGTTTCAGCAATCTGGTCTATGAGCAAGCTGATAGCCTGAAGCCGGCAGCCGACAAATTCAAGCTGGAGGTCAAGCAGAGCGGCTGGCTCGGCCGCCAGGCCAACCCGACCGCCGGCCCGCTCGGCAACGAGAAGGTGCTGGGTGCCCTGTTCTCGGAAGATTCGGTCAAGAACAAGCGGAATACCGAAGCGGTCGAGATTGCACCGAATACGCTGGTGGCTGCTCGTGTCGTCGAATACAAGGCGGCAGCCCTGCAACCCTTCGATGGTGTCAAAACAGGCATCGAAGGCCTGCTCAAGCGCCAGGAAGCCCAGGCCATGGCCAACAAGGAAGGCGAGGCCTTGCTCGCCAAGCTGAAGGCTGGTGAGGATAAGGTTAGTTGGGGGGCAGCCAAGTCGGTGTCGCGCATGGATGCCCGCCTGATCCCGCCACCGGCCGTGGCCACGGTGTTCCGGATGGAAACTGCCAAATTGCCTGGCTATGCCGGAACCTCTTTGCCGGGCGCGGGCTATGCCTTGTTCAAGTTGAGCAAGGTCAGTGCTGGCGAAGCGCTGGACGAAGCACGCAAGCAGGGTCTGACGCGTCAACTGGGTAACCTGGTCGCGCAGGAGGAGCTTCGTCTCTACCTGGAAGCGCTGCGTAACCGCTACAAGGTTGAGATCAACCAGGCCGCACTGGAAGCCAAGGAAAAATAAGCATTTGCCGGATGCTCAATGAAGAACGGGCCGTTTGGCCCGTTTTTTTATGCCTGGAATTCAGCGGTTGCAGGTTTATCGTGCCGTTGTTGCAAGGCTTTGAACGCATCGTTAACCGACAGGAAAACCTGGCCTGAAAGGACGCTCCAAAGCGGGGAACGCTGCAGGCGATCCTGTACCGGGCCTTTGACTTCGGCCAGGTGCAGGCGAATCTGCCGGCCGCCCAGGTCGCGGTTGAGGTCGTTCAGAACTTCCATGGCGGTGGTGTCGATACGATTTACCGCGCTCATGATCAGTACCACGTCGCGGGTTTGTGGTGCCTTGTCGAGTTCCTGTGCCAGGCGCGATTCGACGGCATTCAGGTTGCCGAAAAACAGGCTTTCGTCGATGCGCAGCAGTAATGCCTCAGGGATGGTTTCGACCCCGTGGCGTTCGACGTTGCGAAAATGCTCACTGTCGGGAATGCGGCCGATGACCGCGATATGCGGCGTGCTGGCGCGCAGTAGCAGGGTGGCAAGGGAAAGCAGGATGCCGAGTGCGATACCGTTTTCCAGACCGAGCGCAATGACGCCCAAGCACGTACCAAGCAGGGCGGCCGCATCGGCCCGGTCGTAGTTCCAGGCTTGCTGCAGGGCGCGCAGGTCGATCATGCTGATGGCGGCAACCATGATGCTGGCGGCCAGTACGGCCAGCGGCAGGCGGGCGAAGAGCGGCGCGCAGCCGGCAACGACCAGCAGCATGGCGAGGGCGGCCACGATGCTGGCCAGCGGGGTTTGCGCCCCCGCAGCGACATTCACTGCCGAGCGTGAAACTCCACCCCCGACCGGCATGCCGCCATAGAAGGCAGCCACCACATTGGCGCTACCGAGGCCGAGCAGTTCGCCGTTCGGATTGATTCGCTCCTGGCGCCGGATGGCCAGTGCCTGGGCCATTGCAATGTTCTGCACCATGCCGATCAGTGCCATGAGCAAGGCAGGGATGGCGAGTTGACGCAGCGAATTCGCCTCCGGCAGGAAGAGAGCGAAGGCGGGGAGGCCTTCCCGGATGTTGCCGACGACGGCGACGCCGGCCGAACGGTCGAGGTCGAATCCGATCACCAGCAAGGTGGCCAGGCCAACGACCAGCAAGGGGGTCAGGCGAACCATGAAAGCAGCGCTTCCCTGACTGAGCCCGCACAGGACGAGCAGCCGTTGCAAACCGAGGCGGGCGAAGCCGAGGCAAAGCAAGGCGCCGCCGGCGATGAGCAGCGTCCAGCGATTGATCTGGGCTAACGCACCGGGCAGGGCTGCCAGCGCCTCCCAGGGGGGGGTCGAACTCAACTCGATGCCCAGCAGATGCTTCAGCTGGCTGAAGACGATCAGGATGGCCGAGCCCGAAATGAAACCGCTGACTACCGGCCGGCTGAGCAGTTGGGAGAGGAAACCCAGGCGCATCGCGCCGAACGCGAGCAGAAGCAGGCCGGAAAACAGCGATAGCGTTGCAGCCAGCACCAGGTATTCCGGGCTGCCAGGTGACGCAAGCGGACTGAGCACGGAGTAGGTCATGATCGCCGTGATGGCAACCGGACCGACAGCCTGCACCATGCTGCTGCCAAACAGCGCGTAGGCAATGACCGGCAGGGTGGCGACGTAAAGTCCCGCCTGCGGGGGCAGGCCGGCAAGCAGGGCGTAGGCGAGACTCTGCGGCAGGACCAGGATGGTGACGATGATGCCGGCGCTGAGGTCGGCAGCCAGGTGTTGGCGCGGATAGCTTCGTATCCAGGCGGGAAGGAAGTGCGGTAATGGAGGCATTTGGGAGAAAACCGGCGGTGTGCCGCGCGGCGATTTCGAATATTGCAAAATTCTGATGGTGCGCCATGTTAGACCATCACAGGCCATATCGGGCATTCCCCAAGTTCGTCTTATCGCTGCATCAAAGAATCACGGTTTTTGCCTGTTTTGCTCTGTGCACCGCAGCAGTTGATCGAGCCGGCAAATTTTTGTGAAAAAAACTCCCGTTTGCGTTAGATTTTTGCGACGCGGGGTCATTCGCTCTTTTGCCGAGGGGAATTTGTATGCGCAAGTATTTAAACGGAATATTGCTGCTCATTGGCGGCGCTGCAATGGCGGATGAAGCGCCGATCGGTTACGTCAAGACGGTGACCGGCGAAGCGACGGTGAGTACCGCAGGCAAATTGGTCAAGGCGCAGGCCGGGACCCCGGTCGCCCAGGGCAGCGTCCTCAAGACCGGGGCCAAGAGCAGCATGGGCGTGACTTTCAAGGATGAGACGGTCATGTCCTTCGGGCCGGATACCGAACTGACCGTCGATGAATACCTGTACGCGCCGAGCCAGGGCAAACTGAAAATGGGTAGCAAGCTGGCCAAGGGCAGCATGAACTACGTTTCCGGCGTGATTGCCAAACTCAACCCGGATGCCGTTTCCGTCCAGACGCCGAGTGGAACGATCGGCGTGCGCGGCACCCAGTTCGTCGTCAAGGTGGAAGAATGAATCCGCGCGCCGTTGGTCGTCTGTTGCTGAGCCTGTCTGCGGCGATGCTGCTCGGTGCTTGCGCCAGCAAGTCCTATGTCGCCTTGCTGGAAAGCCCTGACGGGACGACCGGCAAGGTCTATGTCAAAGGGGCCAAGGGAGAGCAGGTGATCGATCAGGCCGGGAGCGCTGCGCCGCTCGATGGTTCGCAGGCGGCCCGGATTGTCCCGACCGAACAGTTGAAGCGCGATTTCGGCGAAGCGATGGCGGCTCGGCCGCAGTTGCCCGAACGCTACATCCTCTATTTCGAGTTGGGCGGAGCGAAGCTGACGCCCGAGTCCGAGGCCCAGTTGCCGAAAGTGATCGAGAATGCCGCCAAGCGCCCTGGTGTCGATGTCTCGATCATTGGTCACACTGACACGGCCGGCAAGGCCGATGCCAACGAAGCGCTGGCTTTGAAACGGGCACAGGCGGTGGCCGACATGATCAAGGCCAAGGGCTTGAAGGTGACGGCACTGACGGTTGAATCGCACGGCGAGCGCAACCTGTTGATCCAGACTCCCGACGAAACGCCGGAGCCGCGTAACCGGCGAGTCGAGGTTTCAATCCGCTGAAGCTTGCTGCCGGTTTCGGCAACGATCGACTGAAACAGGCAGCTATTTCTCGCTCATGACAATCAGGTCGCCCTGTTCCCCTGCTGCCAGGCGGCGGTGGTGCAGGGCAAGCAGCGGGTCGGTCGGATAATCGGCCAACAGTCGAGCGAACTCCTGTTCGGCATCTGGCCGTTGCTCTGCCAACGCGGTGTAGGCCGCCTGGTAGCTGGCGAGCGGGCAGCGCTCTGCTGTTGATATGGCAGGTTCGAAGACCTTGAGCGGTTGCTTCTTGCCTTTCAGCACCAGACGGCCGACCGGCCGCATTTCAACCTCCGGGCAGTGGGCTGCGATGGCTTCTGAAACGCACAGATGCGTACCCAGGTGCTTATTGACGCTCTCCAGGCGGGAGGCAGTGTTTACCGGGTCGCCGAGGGCACGGTAATCGAAGATGTTGGAACCGCCGAAATTGCCGACGATCACTTCGCCGCAATGTACGCCGATCCTGGTGTGGCCGAAGGCAATGCCGCGTGCCTGGAGCTTCTGCGCATAACTTTCGGCGAAAGCGCCCATCTCGATGGCGCAGCGCAGTGCCCGCTGGCGGTGATCGGTTTGCGGCATCGGTGCCGAGAACATGATGGCCACGGCGTCGCCGACGATGCGGTCGAGCGTTCCTTCGTGGCGAAAGGCGATGGCGATCATTTCGTCTAGGTAGGCGTTAAGCAGGGAGACGGCCTGCGCCGGGTCGATTTCCTCCATCAGGCCGGTGAAACCGGCGAGATCGGTGAAAATGAAGCTGCACTCCTGGCGTTTTCCTCCCAGTTCCATTGCGTCCGGGTTGTCCACCAGATGGGCGACGCGGTTGGGCGAAACATAGCGGGCAAAGGCTTGTTTGATCCAGCGCTGCTCCCGTTCGCTGTCCAGGTGATGAACCAGGCTGCCGACCACGAAAGACAACAGGATGGCGGCTGACGGCGTGGCCGAGTCGAGCAGCAAGCCGTGGTTCGAAAAAGCATGCCAACTGCCGAACAAAAGCAGGGCAAGGAGTCCTGCCGTCGCCAGCGCGGCCGCCAGAGCGCGCAGGCGCAGGGTGAGGAAGGCAACCGCGAGGCCGGCAAGCAGCAGGCAAATGGTCTCCAGCCCGCGTGCCCAGCTCGGTCGTTCAAGATATTGCCCGCTGAGTATCTGTTCCAGCGCCTGGGCGTGCGCCTCGACACCGGGCATCAGCCGGCCGAGCGGGTTGAAGCGCAAATCCATCAGCCCCTGAGCCGAGCTGCCGATCAGGACGAGATGGCCGGCCAACTGTTCGCTGGCCACCTGTCCGGCAAAGAGCTGCCAAGCCGGGATATAGCGCTCGCTGACCGGTGCCGAATAATGGACCCAGACTTCACCGTGCGGTGTGGTCGGAATGCTCAGCTCCCCAACGCGGATTTCTGCCAGGCCACTGCCGTGTTCGGCGCTTTTCAGGATGAAATTGCCGGCGCCCTGGCCGATACGCAGGACTTCGCTGGTCAAAGTGGCGATTGGCGTATCGCCGACGCGCAGGGCGAGCGGAACGCGGCGAACGATACCGTCGCCGTCCGGCACGAAGGTCAGGGCGCCGTTGCCTTTGGCCGCATCGGCCAGGTTCGGCAGCGCGCTGACCAGATTGGAGAACGGATGCAGCCAGTTCGTTGCCGGCTCGCCGGAAAACACGAAACGCCCCATGCGCTTCGGGATGGGCGGCGTGCCCCCATGACTAGCGGGTTGCGTATGGTCGACGGCAAAGCCGAGCACGGCATCCGAGCTTTTCAGGTGCTGGGCGAAGACCGTATCGTGGTCGGGCAGAGCAAGCAGTTCGTCACGCAGTCGCCCCTTCAGTTCCCACAGCTGGGCGGCTGCTTGGGGCGTGGTGCGGTCGGTTTCGGCGAAGATGACGTCGAAGCCGATGGCGGCAACGCCAGCAGCATTCAACCGATCGAGCAATTCCGCCAGCCGCGTGCGTGGCCACGGCCACTGACCAAGGCGGTTCAAGCTGGCATCGTCAATATCGACGATGCGGACCGGCGCTGCCAGATAGGTCCGTGGTTGCCAGCGTTGATACTGGTCGAACAGATGATGGCGGACGGTCTGTACCAGGATGCTGTCGCCCAGCAGCAGGGCCAGACCAAGCAGCAGCGGCAGCAGCGGTAAAATCCAGGTCGAGGAGAAACGTACTCTGTGATCCACGGAGGCCTCATCGGGAGATCGTCAGGGCCGGTTTGTACAAGCTGCCGGCGTGGTGCTAATGTTACCGGCATTGCCGTGCGGGTGGCGGATATCTAAGCTTTTCCGTACGAAACCAGGAAAATGGCGACGAGGGGGAGGGGACATGTTTTCTGGGCTAAAGATTCGTTTCCAGCATTGGGTATTGGCCACGGTGACCTTGCTGGTCGTGACCCTGGCCGTGGTCTTCCTGCTCACGGTATTCAGGACCTTCAGCAAGATTTCCGAAGAAAACGCCATTGCGCGCTTCACGTTGATCGGCCAGCAGGCCTACGGTCGGCTCGATGCCATGTTGTCGCATAGTGCCGGTTTCGTGACGGCGCAGGCCCATGCTGAGATCGAGCAGTTTGTCGTTAATCGCCGGCTCAATCCGAAAGACCAGGTCTCGCCGTTTCTGGCCGCGCTGGAGGCCGACGACACGGTGTATTCGCATTTTGTCGGGCTGGCCAATGACGAGTTCCTCCAGGTCATCGCGCTGCGTGAAAACCCGCACATTGTGGCTGCCCTGAAGGGGCCGCAAAACAGCTATTTCGTGGTTCGCCGGATTCAGCGCAAAGGTGACGATCAGCGCAGCGAAAGCTGGACCTTTCTCGACCGTCAGCGCCGGGTCCTCGAGGTTCAGCAGCGCGAGGCACAGTTCACTCCAACAAGCCGGCCATGGTACGCCGGCGCCACCAAGCAGAATCGCATGTACGTCACCGAGCCGTATCTTTTTGCCTCGACCGGCGATCTCGGCGTGACAGTGGCCCATCCGCTGCCGGACGGGGCTGGAGCGCTGGGTAGCGATATCAGTCTGCAATCCCTGAACGAGTTTCTGACCCACGCGCCGCTCTCCGCCAACGGCCTGATCGTTTTGCAGGATGCCGCCGGGCGCATCCTGGCGCTCTATGGTAAAGGCGATCAATTCGGCAATCTGCGGGTGGCGCCGCTCAGCATGCCCGACAAGATCGATGACGCCCGGCTTGCCGTATTGCGCGAGGGTTTGCTGGCTGAAGAGGCGCAGATTCTCCTCTTGGGCCCGGAGCGCGAGAAATTTGTCGTGACCCAGCACCGCTCTGGCGGAGTGTGGGCTGGCCATTTCCGCGTTGTCGTCCTGGCCCCGGTCAGCGACTTTTCCGGTGCCTTCGTCAAGGCGGAGCGCGACGTCGTGCTGGCTTCGGTCATCGTGTTGCTGATCCTGCTGCCGCTGGCTTTCCTCGGGTCGCGCCAGGTATCGCAGAATCTGGTGCGCATGGCGCAGGATTCGGAGCGCCTGAAGGGCCTCGATTTCTCGGCCGAGCCCACGGCACCCGACACCTTCCTCTACGAAATCCGGACGCTTGGCGAAGCCCAGGTGGTGATGCAGCATTCGATCAAGGAGCGGACGGGGCAACTCGAGCGAGCCCAGCACAAGCTGTCGATGCTGGTCGAGAACGGTTTGCGCTTTGCGCAGGAGCAGGACCGGACCTTGTTGTTGCGCCATATCCTGTTTGGGGCCAAGAACATCGTGCCTTGCCAGGCGGCAACGCTGTTTCTGAAAACCGAGAGCAACACCCTGATCTTCGCCCAGCGCACCAGTGACGATCCGTTGCCGACGACGGAGATTCCGCTGTTCGATCCGGATACCGGCAAACCCCGCGAGAATTACGTGGCGCCTTACGTCGCCTTGCACAACCGGCCGGTGGTGATCGACGACGTCTATAGCGAAACGCACTTCGATGTTTCGGGAACCAAGCGCTTCAGCGAGGAATCGGGTTTTCGCACCGTTTCGATGCTGACGGTACCTCTCTCGCCGCAGGAAGGGGAAGTGATCGCGGTTCTCCAACTATTGAATGCCTGCGACCCGAATACCGGCGAGATCGTGCCATTCGATCAGGATATGATCGGTTACGTCGAGGCGCTGGCCGCCCAGGCGGCCGTTGCCCTGCAGAACCACAATCTGATGGAAGCGCAGCGGCAGATGATGGATGCCCTGATCAAAATCATCGCCGGCTCCATCGATGCCAAGAGTCCTTATACCGGCGGGCATTGCGAGCGGGTGCCGGAACTGGCGCTGATGCTGGCGGAAGAGGCATGCAAGGTCGAACATGGACCATTGGCCGACTTCCGTTTTGCCAGCGAGGACGAGTGGCGCGAATTCCGGATCGGTGCCTGGCTGCACGATTGCGGCAAGGTGACGACGCCGGAATACGTGGTCGACAAGGCGACCAAGCTGGAAACCATCTACAACCGCATTCATGAAATACGCATGCGCTTCGAGGTGCTGTTGCGCGATGCCGCGGTCGACCGCCTGCAGGCGATTTACCAGCGTGGCGTGGCGGTGGCCGAGGCGGATGCTGCATTTGCCCAGCGTCAGCGACAGTTGCTGGATGATTTTGCCTTCGTCGCCGAATGCAATGTGGGCGGCGAATTCATGGCGCCCGAGCGTATCGAACGCCTGCAGCGGATTGCCGGGGAAACCTGGCTGCGCCATTTTGACGACCGCCTGGGGCTGGGCCATGAGGAAGCGATTCGCCTCGAGCGCGAGGAGGTCGTGCAATTGCCCGCCATCGAGAAATTGCTGGCCGACAAGCCGCGTCACCTCGTACCGCGCACTCCGAATGCCGCACTCGAAGAGAAATGGGGCTGGAAGATCAATATTCCGGAAAATCTCTACAACTTCGGCGAACTCTACAACCTGTCGGTGGCACGTGGCACCTTGAGCGAAGAAGAGCGCTTCAAGATCAACGAGCACATCATCCAGACCATCGTGATGCTGGAAAAGCTGCCTCTGCCGAAAAACATGCGGCGCATTCCGGAATACGCCGGCACCCATCACGAAACGCTGATTGGCAGCGGTTACCCGCGCAAGCTGACGGCCGACGGGCTATCGGTGCCTTCGCGCATCATGGCCATTGCCGATATCTTCGAAGCGCTGACGGCATCGGATCGGCCGTACAAGAAAGGCAAGACCTTGTCCGAGTCGATCAAGATCCTGTCCTTCTTCAAGAAAGATAAGCACATCGACCCGGTGCTGTTCGATCTTTTCCTGAGTTCCGGGGCGTATCGCCGCTACGCGGAGCGTTATCTGAAACCGGAGCAGATCGACGAGGTCGATATAGCACCGTATCTCGGCTAAGTCCGCGAGTCGATCCCTGAAAAGAAAAATGCCGACCCGCCGGTCGGCATTTTTTATCGTTTTGCCGCGTGCACCGCAGCAGTCGGCAACTTAAGCCGGCAGCGGGTCCGGATTGCCGAGGGCGGTGGTGTTCATGCCGCCGTCGACATAGAGGATTTCGCCGGTGATGCCGCTGGCCAGATCGGACAGCATGAAGGCGGCCGCATTGCCGACTTCCTCGATGGTCACGTTGCGACGCAGCGGGGCGTTGTGCGAGTTGTAGGCGAGCAGCTTGCCGAAGTTGCCGATGCCGGAGGCAGCCAGGGTCTTGATCGGACCGGCCGAGATGGCGTTGGCGCGGGTACCTTCGGGGCCCAGGCAGAAGGCCAGGTAGCGCGTGGCGGCTTCGAGGCTGGCCTTGGCCAGACCCATGGTGTTGTAGTTCGGCATGGTGCGCTCGGCGCCCAGGTAGGAGAGGGCGAGCAGAGCACCGTTGCGGCCTTGCATCATCGGGCGGGCGCCCTTGGCCAAGGCGGCGTAGCTGTACGACGAGATGTCGTGCGCAATGCGGAAGGCTTCGCGCGAAATGCCGTTCAGGAAGTCACCTTCGATGGCTTCGGTCGGTGCGTAGGCGATGGAGTGAACCAGTCCGTCCAGACCGTCCCAGGATTTGGCCAGATCGGCGAACAGCTTGTCGATTTCCTCATCCTTGCTGACATCCAGCGGGAAAATCAGTTCGCTACCGAACTCGGCGGCAAATTTCTTGATGCGGTCTTCGAAACGCTCGTTCTGGTAAGTAAAGGCCAGTTGGGCGCCTTCGCGATAGCAGGCCTTGGCAATGCCATAGGCGATGGAATGCTTGGAAAGCAGACCGGTGATCAGGATCTTCTTGTCGGCGAGAAAGCCCATTCGATGTTCTCCCTAAGGGGTTAAGCCGCAAGATTATAAACCGAGAAGCCGCAATTCCACCCCCAATACCGGGTGGGAATTGCGGTTTTGGCGGGGGAAAGAGGGCTACATGTTGGGGTAGGTCGGTCCTTCGCCCCCTTGTGGTACGACCCAGTTGATGTTCTGCGTCGGGTCCTTGATGTCGCAGGTCTTGCAGTGCACACAATTCTGCGCATTGATCTGCAGGCGGGGCTGACCTTCCTCGCGACCGACGATTTCATAGACGCCGGCCGGGCAGAAGCGCTGCTCCGGGGCATCGTACTGTGCCAGGTTGATGCTGATCGGCAGCGCAGCATCCTTGAGTTGCAGATGGCAGGGCTGGTCTTCCTCGTGGTTGGTGCTGGACAGGAAAACCGAGGACAGGCGGTCGAAGGTGATGACGCCATCCGGCTTCGGGTACTCGATCTGCGGGCAATCGGCCGCCGGTTTCAGCTTGGCATGGTCCGGTGTCTTGTGGCGCAGGGTCCATGGGGCCTTGCCACCGAAGACGATCTGGTCGATGCCGAACATGATGGAGCCCAGCTTCAGGCCCTTGGCCATCCACGGCTTGAAGTTGCGTGCCTTGTACAGCTCGTCGTGCAGCCAGCTGTTCTTGAAGGCCTCGGGGTAGGCGGTCAGTTCGTCGCGTTCGCGTTCCGCCTGCAGGGCGGCGAAACAGGCTTCGGCGGCCAGCGCTCC
>JAYRUZ010000033.1:0-13445 GCA_041918795.1 Azonexus sp.
AAAAGCCGCACTTGATCGTGCCGGAAATCGAGGCCATCGCCACCGACATGCTGGTGCAGATCGAGGCCGAAGGCCTGGCCGAGGTCATCCCGACCGCCCGCGCCGCCAAGCTGACCATGAACCGCGAGGGCATCCGCCGCCTGGCCGCCGAAGAGCTCGGCCTGCCGACCTCGCCTTACCAGTTCGCCGATTCGCTGGCCGAGTTACAGGCGGCAATCGATGGCGGCATCGGCTACCCGTGCATCGTCAAGCCGGTGATGTCCTCCTCCGGCAAGGGCCAGTCGCTGCTGCGCGGGCCGGACGACGTGCAGAAAGCCTGGGACTACGCGGCGAGTGGCGGCCGGGTCAATCAGGGCCGCGTCATCGTCGAGGGCTTCATCGATTTCGATTACGAAATCACCCTGCTCACCGTGCGCGCCCGCAACGCCGCCGGCGAAGTCGCCACCTATTTCTGCGAGCCGATCGGTCACGTGCAGGTGTCGGGCGATTACGTCGAATCCTGGCAGCCGCAGGCGATGACGCCGGCCGCGCTGAAGCGGGCGCAGGAAATCGCCGCTGCCGTCACCGGCAATCTCGGCGGGCGCGGCCTGTTCGGCGTCGAACTCTTCGTCAAGGGCGACCAGGTGTGGTTCTCGGAGGTCAGCCCACGGCCGCACGACACCGGGCTGGTCACCCTGTGTTCGCAGCGCTTTTCCGAATTCGAACTGCACGCCCGCGCCATCCTCGGCCTGCCGGTCGACACCGCCCTGCGCGAGCCGGGCGCCTCGGCCGTCATCTACGGCGGCATGGAGGAACAGGGCATCGCCTTTACCGGCATCGAGGCAGCCCTGGCCGTGCCGCGCAGCGACCTGCGCCTGTTCGGCAAGCCGGAATCCTTCGCCAAACGGCGCATGGGCGTTGCCGTGGCCAATGGCGCCGATACCGACGAAGCGCGCCAGCGCGCCAAGCTGGCGGCCAGCCGGGTCAAGCCGGTGAAGGGCTGAATTACGCTTGAAAAGTCACTGCTGCGGTGCACTGCCCAAAAAGGGCAAAAACCGCGGCAGCGATGACAGCGGGTTGAACTTTCCGCCAGCATTGCGCACCAATTCGCATTGCCGACGGCATTCTGTCATCGGCCAAAAACCGAGGAGACAGACCATGAACAAGACGCTCGCCCCTGCTTTCGCCCTTTTCGTCACTGCCCTACTCGCCGGCTGCGCCGGTTCCGGGCTGACCGGCCCCCAGGCCCAGGCTTCCCTGCAGGCCCGTTCCGGCAGCAATGTCAGCGGCACCGTCAGCTTTACCCAGAACGGCGAGCGCCTGCTCGTCGAGGCGCGCGTGGCCGGCCTGACGCCGGGCGAGCATGGCTTCCACGTGCATGAAGCGGGCGACTGCAGCGCCGCCGACGCGAGCAGCGCCAAGGGCCACTTCAACCCGGCCGGCAAGGCGCACGGCCACCATGCCGCAGGCGATCACCACGCCGGCGACCTGCCCAACCTGATCGCCGACGCCGCCGGCAACGCGGTCTATCGCGCCGAAGTGAGCGGCCTGTCGCTGGGCGACGGCGCCAACGGCATCGTCGGGCGCAGCCTGGTGATCCACGCCGACCCGGACGACTACAAGTCGCAGCCGGCCGGCAACTCCGGCAAGCGCATCGCCTGCGGCACCATCGCCAAGCGCTGATCTGTTCGCCATCCAGCACTATTGAATTGCGGTCTGGTGCCACTTTGTCACCAGACCATTGAGCCACGTCAACCCGAATACACCAAAAGTAATATTTACTTCAGGTTTGCTGCAACAATCCTGGAGAAAGCCGTGCCTATCGTTTGGGACCACAAGCTGGATACCGGCATCGAGGTGATCGATGCCCAGCACAAACGGATCGTCGAGTACATCAACGAACTGGAAATCGCCAAGCAGAAAGGCGACCGCCACCTGCTCAACGACATCATCGAGCAACTGATCGACTACACCCAGTCACATTTCGGTTTTGAAGAAGAAATGATGGCGGAGGCCGGCTACAAATTCATCAAGCCGCACAAGAAGGTGCACGAGCTGTTCATCAAGCGCGTCTCCGAATTCACGCTGCGCTCGGCCAAGGGCGAGGACATCGTGGAAGAGCTGCACAGCATGCTGAGCAAGTGGCTGATCAACCACATCGCCAACGAAGACCGCGATTACGCCAAGATCGTGCAGGCCATGGTCGCCAAGGGCGAAGCGGAATCTCCGGCAGCCGCTGCCGCACCGCAGGCGCAGGGCGGCTTCCTGTCCGGCCTGCTCGGCCGCTTCTTCCGCTAAGCGGTCAAAGGACGACGCGACTGGCCGGGAACCTGGCCGCGAAGCGGCTGCCCTGGCCAAGCGTGCTCTTGATCTCAAGCTGGGCCTGGTGCCGGTTCAGCGAATGCTTGACGATGGCCAGGCCGAGCCCGGTACCGCCGGAATCGCGCGAACGGCCGCGGTCCACACGGTAGAAGCGCTCGGTCAGCCGGGGAATGTGCTTGGCATCGATGCCCAGCCCGTTGTCCTGCACCGCGAACTCGGCGCCTTGCGGCGTGGCCAGCCATTGCAGGCGCACGGTGCCGCCTTCCGGCGTATAGCGCACGGCGTTGGTCACCAGGTTGGCGAAGGCGCTGACCAGCTCCGGCTCGGCACCACGCAGGTCGCCATGGCCATCGCTTTCCAGCACGATCTGGTGACGACCGCCGGAGAGCGCCTCGGCGTCGCGTTTCAGCTTGTCGAGCAGGTTAACCATGTCGATCGGATCGTTGGCCGGCGGCGGCGCCGACTCGATCGAGGACAGGGTCAGCAGATCCTGCACGATGGATTGCATGCGGGCCGACTGCTCGGCCATCAGGCTCAGGTAATGCTTGCGGTCGGCCGGTTCCAGCTCGATTTCCTGCAAGGTTTCGAGGAACCCGGCGAGCACGGTCAGCGGCGTGCGCAGTTCGTGCGAGACGTTGGCCACGAAATCGCGCCGCGTCCGGTCCAGGCGGTCGGCCTGGGTCACATCCTTGACCTGCATCAGGCGGCGCGTCCCGGCGTAGGGAATGACGTGGATGGAATAGACACTATCCTCGTTGCGATCCGAACGCAGGACCAGCGGCTTGGCGAAATCCAGGGCATCGAGATAGGCGACGAATTCGGGCTGCCGGACCAGGTTGGTGATGGGCAGGCCGCGATCGGTCCGCACCGAAATGCCGAGCTGGTTTTCCGCCGTCGTATTGCTGAACAGGATGTGGTTGGCGTTATCGAGCAGCACGACGCCATCGGTCAGCGCCTGGCCGGCGGCCATCAGCATGGCGATCTCGTGG
The DNA here is from genome assembly GCA_041918795.1 of Azonexus sp. Classification (GTDB taxonomy): domain Bacteria; phylum Pseudomonadota; class Gammaproteobacteria; order Burkholderiales; family Rhodocyclaceae; genus Azonexus. The sequence goes on from JAYRUZ010000033.1 coordinate 3,291, forward strand.
TCGCGCTGGGCGATCTGTGCCCGCAGGTCCTTCTCGTGCCGGTAGAGGCGGCCGAAAACGCCGTCCCAGACGCCTTCGCCCTCCAGGCTGGCATCGACCACCGGGGCGCGCGACCAGCGATCGAGCCGGGCAAAGTTGCGGAAGTGGAAACCCAGTTGCAGGGCCAGGCCGACGCTGAACAGCGTCCATCCGGCCCAGTGAGCCACGAAAATCCCCACCGGCAGCGCCACGATGGCGGTCAACAGCGCCAGCCCGAGAGCGCGCAGGATTTGGGAAAGCACGTGTTTCAGGCTCCGCGGAAGCGATAACCGGTGCCACGCACGGTTTCAACCCGCTCGTGATGGCCGGACAGCTCCAGGGCGGCGCGCAGGCGCCGGATATGCACGTCGACCGTCCGCTCCTCGATGAAGACGTGGTCACCCCAGACTTCGTCGAGCAGTTGCGAACGGGTGAATACGCGCTCGGCGTGCGTCATGAAGAAGAAAAGCAGGCGGAACTCGGTCGGCCCCAGCTCGATCGGCTGCCCTCCGGCCATGACGCGGTGCGTTGCCGGGTTGAGCGACAGGCTGCCGATCTCGACGGCTTCGCCGGCCAGGTGCGGCGCCCGGCGGCGCAGCACGGCACGGACGCGGGCGACCAGCTCCTTCGGCGAGAAAGGCTTGGTGACGTAGTCGTCGGCCCCGGCTTCCAGCCCCTGCACCTTGTCCTCCTCGTGCACGCGGGCGGTCAGCATGATGATCGGCAGTTCGCGCGTGCGCTCGTCGGCACGGATCTTCTTGGCCAGCGCGACGCCGCTTTGACCCGGCAGCATCCAGTCGAGGATCACCAGGTCGGGCAAGGCGGCGCGAATGGCGGACTCGGCGTCTTCGGCGCTGCCGGCGCGCACGACCAGGAAGCCGGCGTGCTTCAGGTTGACGGTAACGAGCTCCTGGATGGCCGGTTCGTCTTCAACAACCAGAATGGTCGGTGTCACTGCGCCTTCTCCCCTTTCGTGTGGCGGATGTCGCGCCCTTCGACGATGAAGATCACCTGCTCGGAAACGTTCTTGGCGTGGTCGCCGATGCGCTCGATGGCGCGGGCGATCCAGATGATGTCGATGGACGTGGTGATGGTACGCGGGTCTTCCATCATGTGCGTGATCAACTGACGGATGATGGACTTGAATTCGACATCGACATCATTGTCGGCGCTGATCACCGCCTTGGCCAGTTCGGCGTCGAGGCGGGCGAAGGCGTCAAGCGCCTGACGCACCATGGTCAGCGCCGCCTCGGCCAGGTGGCGGATGCCGATGCCGTACTGCGAGGGCATGTGGCCGGCTTCGTAGATGCGGCGCACGCCCTTGGCGATCTTCTTGGCTTCGTCGCCGGCGCGCTCCAGATCGGTCACGATCTTGCTGATGCCGAGCACCAGGCGCAGGTCGGAGGCGGTCGGCTGGCGCTTGGCGATGACGTGGGCGCAGTCGTCGTCGATGGCCTTTTCCAGGTCGTTCACCTTGCGGTCGGTGTCGACGATGGTCTTGACGCTGGCCACCTCGCCCGTCGTGTAAGCCTCGATGGCCGAGGAAATCTGGGTTTCGACCAGGCCGCCCATCTGCAGCACATGGGTGCGCAGGCGGGAGAGTTCTTCGTCGAACTGGCTGGATACGTGTTGGCTGTCGTTCATTGTCGGCATTTTCTTACCCCATACGCCCGGTGATGTAGTCTTCTGTACGCTTGTCCTGCGGCTTGATGAAGATCTCGTCGGTCTTGCCGAACTCGATCAGTTCGCCCAGGTACATGTAGGCGGTGTAATCGGAAACGCGCGCCGCCTGCTGCATGTTGTGGGTGACGATCAGGATGGTGACGCGCTTCTTCAATTCATGCACCAGTTCCTCGATGGCGCCGGTGGCGATCGGATCGAGGGCCGAGGTCGGCTCGTCGAACAGCAGCAGTTCGGGATCGGTGGCCAGGGCGCGGGCGATGCACAGACGCTGTTGCTGGCCGCCGGACAGGTTGGAAGCCAGGTCCTGCAGGCGATCCTTCACTTCGTCCCAGATGGCGGCGCCCTTCAGGGCGTGCTCGACCTTGTCGTCGAGGACGCGACGGTTGTTCTCGCCACGCACGCGCAGGCCGTAGGCCACGTTCTCGAAAATCGACTTGGGGAAGGGATTCGGCTTCTGGAAGACCATGCCGACGCGCATGCGTACTTCGATCGGATCGACATCCGGCGACAGCAGGTTGGTGTTGTCCGGGAAGAAGCGGATCTCACCCTCGTAGCGGTTGCCCGGGTAGAGGTCGTGCATGCGGTTGAAGCTGCGCAGGTAGGTCGATTTGCCGCAGCCGGACGGGCCGATCAGGGCGGTGACCTTCTTGTCGTAGATGGGCATGTTGATGCCCTTGAGCGCCTTGGCTTCGCCGTAATAAAAGTTGAGGTTGCGGGCCTCGGCCTTCAGCGTCGGGTTGTCGTGGATCTGCATTCGGGACTCCAATTTCAGTATTCGGTTTTTGGCGTTTTTGCGATGTGCACCGCAGCAATCACCACTTGATGTTCTTGCGCATCTTGTAGCGCAGCCAGATGGCGACGGCGTTCATCGACAGCACCATGACCATCAGCACGAAGCCGGCGGCGGCGGCGTTGACCTCGAAGGCCGGGTCGGGACGCGAGGTCCAGTTGAAGATCTGGATCGGCATCACGGTGAAGGGCGACATCACCCAGTCGAACAGGCCGGCAGTGACGCCCGGGCTGACTTCGGTGAAGGGCGCCGGCGGCAGGAAGGCGATGAAGGTCAGCGCGCCGATGGTGATGATCGGGGCGGTTTCGCCGATGGCGCGGGCCAGGCCGATGATGACGCCGGTCAGGATGCCGGGCATGGCGTAGGGGATGATGTGGTAGCGACAGGTCTGCCAGCGCGTCGCGCCGACCGCCATCGAGCCTTCGCGGATCATCGCCGGAATGGCGCGGATCGCTTCGCGGGTGGACACGATGACGATGGGCAGGATGAGCAGGGCGAGCGTCAGGCCGGCCGTCAGGATGCTCTGGCCGAAGCCGAAGGCATAGACGAAGATGCCGAGCGACAGCAGGCCATAGACGATGGACGGCACCGCGGCCAGGTTGGTGATGTTGATCTCGATGACTTCGGTGATCCAGTTGCGCTTGGCGTATTCCTCAAGATAGACGCCGGCGGCGACACCGAGCGGCACGGCGGCAAGGGCGGTGACCGTCATGACCAGCAGCGAGCCGACCCAGGCCGACAGGATGCCGGCCTGACCGGCGCGGCGCGAAGCGAAGTTGATGAAGAAATCGAGGTTCAGGCGTTCCGAACCGCGGATCACCATGTCGCTGACCAGCAGGAAGATGACGAGCAGGCCGATGGCCAGGCAGAGGATGCCGAGGGCCTTGAACACGGTGTCCTTCAGCTTGCCCTTGGCGATCAGGGCGCGGATTTCTTCGGTCGTCAAAGCAGCGTGTTGCATTAGTAGTTCTCCCGGAACTTGCGGCGCAGCCACTGGCCGAGGATGTTGAAACAGAGGGTGATCAGGATCAGGGTCAGGCCGGCGGCGAAGATGGTCTGGTAACCGATCGAGCCGTGCGGCAGGTCGCCCAGCGCCACCTGCACGATGTAGGAGGTGATGGTGGCGGCCGGCTCCATCGGGTTCCAGGTCAGGTTCGGCTGCATGCCGGCGGCCACGGCCAGGATCATCGTTTCGCCGACGGCGCGCGAGATGGCCAGAATGTACGAGGCGGCCAGGCCGGAGAAAGCGGCCGGCACGACGACGTGGATGGCGGTGTGCAGCTTGGTCGAACCCATGGCGTAGGAGCCTTCGCGCAGGCTCATCGGCACCGAGCGCATGGCATCCTCCGACAGCGAGGCGATGTAGGGCACGATCATGATGCCCATGACCAGGCCGGCCGAGAGCAGCGAGAAACCCGGCAGGTTCGGGAAGATCTTCTGCAGCAGCGGCGTCACCATCAGCAGGGCGAAATAGCCGAAGACGATGGTCGGGATGCCGCCGAGCAATTCGAGAATCGGCTTGGCGACTTCACGCACCTTGCCGTTGGCGAACTCGGACAGGTAGATGGCGATGATGGTCCCCATCGGGATGGCGACGGCCAGCGCGACGAAGGAGGAAACCAGGGTACCGGACACCAGCACCATGATGCCGAAGTGAGCGTCGTCGAACAGCGGCGTCCATTGGGTGTCGGTCAGAAAGTCGACGATGCTGACGTTCTGGAAAAAGTGGATGGACTCGGTGACGAGTACATAGACGATGCCGACCGTGGTCAGCACCGAAACGGCGGCAGCCGCGAACAGCAGCATCTCGATGATGCGCTCGCTGACGTTGCGCATGGCGTTCTTGGCCAGGCGATCGCTGACCACGTGGAGGTCAGAAGGTGAATTTGCAGACATGGCGTGCGTCACTAGAAGGGTCCTTTCGGATGCACACCCGGCCCTGTGCGGAACCAGGTGGCAGCGGGCGGCGTCGCCAGGACGCCGCCCGGAAGCTTACATCTTGGCTTCGCGTTTCATCAGATCTTCGATGGTGATGCCGATTTCGTTCTTGCCGCCGAACACGGTACCGTACTTCTTCTTGGCGACGTGTTCGACGTTGCCGGTGTAGGCATTAGCCGGCAGCGGCACGTACTTCACTTCCTTGGTCAGCTTGGCCGCGTTCTTCATGTAGAACTCGACGAATTCCTTGACCTCGGGCTTGTCCAGCGACTTGGCCTTGACGTACACGAAGATCGGACGGGACAGCGGCTGGTAGGTCGCCTTGATGACCGATTCCTCGGCCGGCTCGACGGCGACGTTGGTCTTCGGATTGACGATCGGCAGGGCCTTCAGGCGGGCCTTGTTCTCGGCGTAGTAAGCGTAGCCGAAGTAACCGATGGCATTGACGTCGCGGGCGACGCCCTGGACCAGCACGTTGTCGTCTTCGGAGGCGGTGTAGTCGCCGCGCGAGGACTTGGCCTTGCCGACGGTGGCTTCGGTGAAGTATTCGAAGGTGCCCGAATCAGCACCGGCGCCGAACAGCTTGATCGGCGCATCCGGCCAGGCCGGGTTGATCTGGTTCCACTTGGTGATCTTGCCCTGGGCAGCCGGTTCCCACATGGTCTTCAGTTCGGCCACGGTGATCTGCTTCAGGAAGGTGTTCTTCGGGTTGATGACGACGGTCAGCGCGTCGAAGGCGACCGGCATTTCGATGTACTGGACGCCGGCGGCCTTGCAGTCTTCCATTTCCTTGGCCGTGATCGGGCGCGAGGCGTTGGAGATATCGGTCTCGTCGCGGCAGAACTTCTTGAAGCCGCCACCGGTGCCGGAAATGCCGACGGTGACCTTGACGACGTTCTTCTTGGCTTTCTGGAATTCTTCGGCGACCGCTTCGGTGATCGGATAAACGGTCGAGGAACCGTCGATCTTGATGACCTGGGCCTGGGCAGCCTGGGCACCGAACAGGGCGAGGCCGGCGATGGAAAGAGCAGAAACGAGCTTGTTGCGAATGAACATTGAGAGTACTCCTGCACGGTTGGGGTTTTACGATGCGTGCAGGTTACCCCTCGTTTGTTACAGCCAAATGACAGCCTGTAATAATTCCGAAATACCCGCTCAGCCGTGCTTCTTGCGGAAATCGTCCATGAAGCCGGCCAGCGCCGCCACCGCTTCCGGGCTGACCGCGTTGTAGAGCGAGGCACGCAGGCCGCCGACCGAGCGATGGCCGTTCAGACCGCTGAAACCCGCTGCGGCGGATTCGTTCAGGAAGGCTTCTTCGAGCGCCGGTGTCGGCAGGGTGAAAGATACGTTCATCAGCGACCGGTCGGCCACCGCCGCCCGTCCGCGGTAGAAACCGGTACTGGCATCGAGTACTGCGTAGAGCAACTCGGCCTTGCGCCGGTTGATCGCATCCATCGCCAGCAGGCCGCCAATGTCGTCGCGCAGCCAGCGGGTGACGAGCAGTGTGACGTAGATGGCGAATACCGGCGGCGTGTTGTAGTTGGAGTGCGCCGCGGCATGCACCTTGAAATCGAGGAAGCCGGGCAGGCCCTCGGGCAGGGTCGGCAGCAGGTCGTCGCGGATCAGCACGACGGTGACGCCGGCCGGCCCGATGTTTTTCTGGGCGTGCGCGTAGATCAGGCCGAAACGCTCGGCCGCGCACGGCCGCGACAGGAAATCGGAGGACATGTCGCAGACGCGCAGCACCTCGTCGTGACCGAGCACGCGATGGAACTGCAGGCCCTCGACCGTCTCGTTGGAAACGTAATGCAGGTAAGGCGCCGCGGTCGACAGGTCCAGTTCGGCATCGCTCGGCAGGCGGGAAAACCCCTCGGTTTTTCCGCTCCAGGCCACGTGCACCGCAGCAACACGTTCCGCCTCGGGAATCGCCTTGCCGCTCCAGTAGCCGGTGTGCAGATAGTCGGCCGGCGCCGGCGAACGCCCGGCCAGCGCCATCGGCACCATGGTGAACTGCTGCGTCGCCCCGCCCTGCAGGAAGAGGACGTGATAGTCGCGACCGACACCGAGCAACTGCCGGATATTGTCTTCAGCCTCGGCGACGACCGCCGCGAACCAGTCGGAACGATGGCTGATGCCGAGCACCGACAAGCCGGTCAGCGGCTCGCGGATGATCGCTTCCTGCACCTGTTGCAAGACGCTCTCCGGCAGCGCGCCCGGCCCGCCGGAGAAATTGAGGCTGTTGCGCGACAAGGACATGGCGGTCTGGCCTCAGCCGATGCGGCCGAGCAGCATGTTGCGGAAAGCGTCGACGATGCGCGCGATGACCGGCGGCTTGTAGGGGAACAGGGCCATCGGGTCCATCGCGTGCACCACCATGTCGTTGCCGATCTCGAAGACGAAGAGCTGGCCGTCCGGCGTCTCGGCGCAATCGATGCACAGATAATCGAGGCCGCTGCGCCGATGGATTTCACCGAGAGCAGCGGCGTGGCGTTGGGCGAAGGCCGCGAAATTGGCCATGAAGGCGGCTTCCTGCTCGCGCTTCGCCGCGTCGTCGTACATGCCGGCGTTAACGTAATGGATCATCCAGTGATCGGAGATGCCGACGTGAGCGACGAAAGGCTGGCCGTCCACCAGCACGATCCGCATCTTGCGATAGAGACCGTCGGCGCCGCGATAGTCGACGAAATTGGCCAGGTAGAACTCCTTGGCCTGGACGCGGGCCAGGTAGGCGGCAAGTTCTTCCAGCGAGTCGATCTTCTCCAGATCGCGTCCGCCCTGCGAGCCCAGCGGACGCAGGATCACCGGCCAGCGCACCGATGGTGCCAGGTCGGCCAGACTGGTCTGAGCGGTGACCAGGCGCTGCAGTGCGGCACGGCCGAGACGCACGGTTTCCGGAATGAACAGCCCGGGCGCGCCGCGCAGGGCGGCGCTGACATTGTCGCGGGCCAGGCGGGCGATCTGCGCCGGTCGGTTGAGCACCGGCTTGGCACTGTCGGCCAGGGCCTGGGCAAGCCAGTCGAGCAAGGGGTTGTAGAGGTCGCCCTCGCTGATCGCGACGAATATCGCATCGTGTTCCGGCAGCCCTTCCAGGCTGGGGAAGGACGGATGCATGTAATGCTGGATCAGGTCGATATCGCTCTCTTCGAGCAGGCAGTCGAGCGGCGTATTGGTCGAGATATCGCCCGGCGCCATCAGCATCAGCAAGCGGCAACGCGACGGCTGGCGGCGTGCCGGCAACGAGTACGTCGTCTTCATGTTGAGCGCTTCGCCGAGCAGGGACAGGCCGGCATCGCGACTACCGACGCATTGCAGCACCAGCGCCAGGTTCAGCAGGCTGTCGGCGTCTTCCGGATTGGCATTGGCCTGATCGAGCAGGGCCTGGGCGATCGGTCGCAAGTCATCGCCAGCGATGCTACGACGCAAAAAAGGAGCGAGCCCGACATAGGCCGGGGTGCCCTGGGCGATTTCCTGGGTCGATTCTTGCGACAATTTTTCACCTTGCTTGGGACGGTTTTTATTCCCGCAACCGCAGTCGCGGGCTCTCTCCGGCACCGAAGCGAAGGGCCGGGCGGGAGGAGTGTATCACCGCCGATACCATTCCCCCGCACCCGCTGGGCGCTGCGCCGCTTACTTGGCCGGGCGGCCGGTCTTGATGCGCTCGATGCGTCCCATCACGGCCTGCAGATCGGCGTCGTTGAGCGCCGCCAGCACGGCGATGCCGCCGCGCAGCAGTTCGCTCTTCTTGACCTCGCGACCCAGCGCGCCCAGACGTTTCTTCAGTTCGCCGATGCGCGCATATTCGCCTTCCGGCATCGCGTAGCTGTCGCGGACCAGCTTGAGCTTACGGGGCTTCGCTGCCTTTTCCTCTTTCACGGCTTTGGCCGCCTTGGCCGGCTTCTTCGCGCTGACCACCTGGGTCGGCTGCTTGGCAACGGCGGCCGGTTTCGCCGCGGCGACCGGTGCAGCCTTCCTGGCCGATGCGGCAGTCTGCTTGGCGGCCGACTGGACGATGGGTTTTGGCGCCGTAGCCGGAGCAGGCTTGGCGGCGACGACCGGCTTGCCGGCCGCAACCTTGGGTGCGGTGCGCGGCACCAACGGCTTCGGCGGCTTCGCGGCCGGCGCCGGTTTGGCAACAGATTTGGCGGCGGGTTTCTTCGGTTCTGCCATGATCGATTTTCCTCTAAAAACGGTATAGCTAGTTTATCGATTCGATCCTGCAGGAAAATGAATTTTTTATGACACTTTCCGCCCGGCGGGCCGGCACCCGCTTTAGGGGAAAGCTTGGGCGAGCCTGTAAAATGCAGGAAAAACCGCTCAGGAGAATCGCGAAATGACCCAGGATGAACTCAAGCAGGCCGTCGCCCAGGCCGCGGCCGACTACGTGGCCGACAACGTTCCGGCCGGCAGCATCATCGGCGTCGGCACCGGCTCGACGGCCAATTTCTTCATCGACGCCATTGCGCCATTGAAGGACAAGTACAAGGGCGCCGTCGCCAGCTCCGAGGCGACGAAAAAGCGCCTAGAAGGCCATGGTTTTCCGGTGCTCGACCTCAACGACGTCGATACCATCCCGGTCTATGTCGATGGCGCCGACGAGATCGACGGCGGGCTGAACATGATCAAGGGCGGCGGCGGCGCGCTGACGCGCGAAAAGATCGTTGCCGCCGTGGCCGACACCTTCGTCTGCATCTGCGATGCGTCGAAGCAGGTCGAGGTCATGGGCAAGTTCCCGCTGCCGGTCGAGGTCATCCCGATGGCGCGCGCCCACGTTGCCCGACAGCTGGCCAAGCTGGGCGGCACGCCGGTGCTGCGCGAGGGCTTCGTCACCGACAACGGCAACCTGATCCTCGACGTCAAGGGCCTGGCCATCACCGACCCGAAGGGCCTGGAAGCGCAGATCAACCAGATCACCGGCGTCGTCACCAACGGCCTGTTCGCCGTCCGTCCGGCCAACGTGCTGCTGCTCGGCACGGCCGATGGCGTCAAGACCATCGCCTGAGTCATTTTCCTGTCACATCGGGGGCTTAAGCTCCCGGCATCGATCAACCGGGAGCCCGTCATGTTCCTGTACGCCAACGACATTGCCCAGGGGCGTGAACACACGCTGAACAACCTGCGCGAGTTTTCGTCCACCTGCTTCGCCGCCGGCCACCGGCTGTCGGAGCTTTGGTCGACCGCCGGCCGCGACGCCGTGCTGCACAGTCACAAGCAGTGGGCGATCCTCGGCCACGACCAGCTGGAAAACGCCACGCAATTCCCGGCGCCGCTCTGGCTCGAACACAGCGTGCGCATCAGCAAGCTGCTCGACAGCGCTTTCGAGATCATGAGCGAAGCGCACAAGGCCTTGATCCGCACTGCCGAAACCCAGGTCCGCGTATTCGACCAGATCGTTTTCGCCAGCCTGCAGCACGCCGAGAAGAGCAGCCCGTGGGAAGCCGAAATTGCCCTGCGCGCCATGCGCACGACGCTGGAGACGGCGGAGCAGACACTGCACGGCGTCAGCGCTGCGGCCATTGAAACGGTCGAACTGGCCGAGCAGGAAAGCCACCAGCTCGCCGCCGCCGCGAAACCGGCACGCAAGCGCAGCAGTTCGGCGGCACGAACGAATTAAGACAAGAGTTTAGTTCTCTCTCCATTTACGCCCGGCTCGACCGGGCGTTTTTTTCGCCTGGTTTTTGGCCAATTCGGGCAGTGCACCGCAGCCGTCAGTTGGAGAAGCGCTCGCC
>JAYRUZ010000034.1:0-13328 GCA_041918795.1 Azonexus sp.
GTCAGGTTGCGGCCCAGCGTGTAACGCCAGCAGCCGATGCGGCCTTGCTTGTCGAGCAGTTCGAGGGTGCCGACGCCAGCATGGTCGTTGTGCGTCAGTGTCAAATCGGCGCCGAGTGGCCACCTGGTCCAAGCAGTCTCTCCCGGGGCTTTGGCCAGCAGTTGGCGGTCGGTAACGACAACCAGGCCGGAGGAGAACTGCAAGCGACCATCGAGATCGACTTCGAGCGAAGCTTGAATCTGTTCTTCAGGTTCAAGCAACGCGTTGATTTCTTTGGTCAAGATTGCCGGAATGACCGGGTCGTTGCCGGAGCTTTTTTGCGCGTCGGAGTTCATCATAAAAGTATACCCCAATGGATGGAGGGGCTGTCGGATGACACGGCGACGGAAAGTTCAGGTTCGAGGCAGTTTCAGCGTGGCCCGAACGATGCTGCCGGTGTGCTTTTGCTGTGGCTGCACTAATTGTGTCGATTGATGCACGTCAAGGCTGCTTTTTCGCCGATGAAGTGCAATAGGCCACAGTTTTTCAAAGGTCATTCCATGTTTCGCATTTCGCAATATATGCAGGAAATTGCTTTACCGACGCCGCTCGGACCGAAGCGCAATCCACCGGGGCCGGTGGTGATCTGGAACCTGATCCGGCGCTGCAACCTGACCTGCAAGCACTGTTACTCGATCTCGGCCGACACCAGTTTTCCCGGCGAGCTGACGACCGAGCAGATTTACTCCGTGATGGATGACCTGAAGGGCTTCCGGGTGCCGGTGCTGATCCTTTCCGGCGGTGAGCCACTGTTGCGGCCGGATATCTACGATATCGCCAAGCGGGCGAAGGCGATGGGCTTCTATGTTGGCCTGTCGTCGAACGGTACCCTGATCGATGAGGGCAATATCGATCGCATCGCCGAGTGTGATTTCAATTACGTTGGCGTGTCGCTCGACGGCTTGGGGGCGACCCACGACAAGTTCCGCCGGCTCGATGGGGCTTTCGAGAAATCGCTGCGCGGTATCCGTCTGTGTCGCGATCTCGGGCTCAAGATCGGTGTCCGTTTCACCATGACGCAGGACAATGCACACGATTTGCCGGGTTTGCTCAAGCTGGTCGAGGAGGAGGGGATCGATCGCTTCTACTTCTCGCATCTCAACTACGCCGGTCGCGGCAACAAGAACCGCAAGGACGATGCGCAACACAAGCTGACCCGCTGGGCCATGGACCTGCTCTTCGATACCTGCCGGGAATACCAGCAGCGCGGCCTGGAGAAGGAATTCACGACCGGCAACAACGATGCCGACGGCGTCTATTTCCTGCATTGGGTACGCCGCCGTTTCCCCGAGCGGGCCGCACATGTCGAGGCCAAGCTGCGTCAATGGGGCGGCAATTCCTCCGGCATCAATGTGGCCAATATCGACAACCTGGGCAATGTGCATCCTGACACCATGTGGTGGCACTACACGCTGGGCAACGTCAAGGAACGGGCCTTCTCGCAAATCTGGCCGGACGTGTCCGACCCCTTGATGGCCGGACTGAAACGTTATCCGCGCGCCGTCGAGGGGCGCTGCGGCACCTGCACCTACCTCGATCTGTGCAACGGCAACACCCGGGTGCGCGCCCAGCAACTGACCGGCAATCCGTGGGCCGAAGACCCCGGTTGCTACCTCACCGACGAAGAGATTGCAGCATGAACCTCGAAAGCCTCGGCAAGATATTGATTCCGGCCGGCGTGGCCATTTGTTCCCTGCTGGCGATGGCCGATCTGGCGCAGGCGGCCGATACGCCGGCCGCCTATCGCGAGCATTGTGCGGCCTGTCATGGCGAAGGCCGGCTTGGCGGCATCGGCCCGGCCTTGCTGCCGGAAAACCTCGGGCGCCTGCGCAAGGGCGAGGCCGAGAAAGTGGTGCGTGAAGGGCGGCCAGCGACCCAGATGCCGGCGTTTGGCGAAAAATTGTCCGGTGAAGAGATCAAGGCTTTGGTCGATTTTGCCTATGCGCCCATCAAACCGATGCCGGTTTGGGGTGAAAAGGAGATCAGGGCTTCGCGCATCGTCCATGAAAAGCAGCCCTTGCCGGCCAAGCCGGTGTTCAAGGCCGATCCGCTGAACCTCTTTGTCGTTGTCGAGAGCGGCGATCACCATGTTTCTGTCCTCGATGGTGACAAGCTGGAGCCGATTCACCGCTTCCAGTCGCGTTTCGCCTTGCATGGCGGGCCGAAATTCACGCCGGACGGGCGTTACGTATTCTTCGCTTCGCGCGATGGTTGGGTGACCAAATACGACTTGTGGAACCTGAAGGTGGTCGCCGAGGTGCGGGCTGGCATCAATGCCCGTAATGCGGCGGTTTCCGGCGATGGCAAGTGGGTGGCGGTGGCCAACTACCTGCCGCACAGTCTGGTCATCCTCGATGCCGACCTCAATTTCGTGAAGTCGCTGGCGGTGGCCGACAAGGAAGGCAAGACCAGTTCGCGCGTGTCGGCGGTTTACGACGCTTCGCCGCGCCAGAGCTTCGTGGCGGCGTTGAAGGATGTCAAGGAAGTCTGGGAGGTGTCTTACAACCCGCAGGCGCCGGAAATTCCGGCGGGCATGATCCACGACTTCAAATACCGCGAAGGCAGCTTCATCCCGGGCTTCCTGAACCCGCAGCGGACGCAGGTGGACGATTATCTCGACGATTTCTATTTCACGCAGGGCTACGACGAGGTGATGGGAGCGTCGCGCAACGATGCCAAGTCGGTGGTCAGCGGCCAGGTGGTCAATCTCGATGCGCGCAAGAAAGTGGCCGACCTGCAGTTGCCGGGCATGCCGCATCTGGGTTCGGGCATCAGCTGGAAGTGGAAGGATGCCAATGGCCAGGAGCGGACGGTGATGGCGACGCCTAACCTGAACGAAGGCGTGATCAGCATCATCGACATGCAGACCTGGCAGACCATCAAGCAGATCAAGACGCGCGGTCCCGGTTTCTTCATGCGCAGCCACGAGAACAGCCGCTACGCGTGGACCGATTCGATGATGAGCCCGGCCTTCAAGGACACCATGCAGATCATCGACAAGGCCAAGCTGGAAATCGTTGCCGAACTGAAGCCGGAGCCGGGCAAGACCTTTGCCCACGTGGAATTCACGCGCGACGGCAAGTACGTGCTGGCCAGCCTGTGGGAAATGGATGGCGCGCTGATCATCTACGACGCCGAGACGCTGAAGGAAGTGAAGCGCCTGCCGATGAAGAAGCCGGTGGGCAAATACAACGTCTGGAACAAGATCACCAAGTCCGAGGGCACCAGCCACTGATCCGGGGGCGTCGGTTTTGTCAGGATTGGCTGACAAAATTGGCGGTTGGCCTGGGTTTGGGCGCTGCGTTTTTGTTTAAAGTATTGATTTTTAGTGAATTTCTATTTGCTGCCACCGCGGGCACGCATCTGGCTAAAAAGACTCAAGGAGACCGCCGGACTGGGTGTTGGGCGGCGATCCTTTCCTCCCAGGGGATCGTCGCTTTGCCGGATTCAACGTGCAGGACCGTCAGCCTGTCACGGATAGCGCGCTAGTCCGGCGGATTTCCACTCCTGTGCGCATGGCGAGTGGGGCGAGGCCACTGTCAATTCTGGCGTTGCTGAATGGAGTGGCTTGCCAGATTTGGCATGGCATGCCCGTTTTTGCACTCGGATTGCCTCTCGGGGGCGACCATGCTGATCCCGCTTGATGCCCGGAAAGCTGCTTGCCAGCGCCATTTCATCTGCTCTGCTGAACCCGCTCAATATGCCGCATCGTTAGCAGGCATGTGTCTTGCGATTCCCCCAAGGCTTTAGTGGTTTTATTTCCTATCACGCCTGTTAAGGAGACAACTCATGGCATGGGATCTCTTGTTTACTTCGGATATCGGCCTGCTGAGCCTGTTCACGATCGCCTTCATTCTGGTCATGGCGGTCTACATCGTGCGCTATGCCTCGAAGCATATTCAGGAAGAAGAGCAGGGCAAGGGCTTGCCGGGAGGCACGCAGGGTTCGCACTGAGTCGCAAGCGGCGGGTTGCTTGCGCCGCCGCCAGGGAGTCGCCGCACGGCCGGAATTTTCCGGCCGTTTTCTTTTGCAGGCGCGGTTTGAATTTTGCCCATTTTGGCCTGTGCACCGCAGCAGTCTGACGGCGCCGGCGAAATCGGGGAGAATTCGCTTTTTCTTCCGGATTTTCCCTTGTGTCACGACTCGTCGTCTTCAACAAGCCTTATGGCGTTCTCAGCCAGTTCACGCCGGAAGGCAAGTGGCGGGCGCTGAACGAATACATCGCGATCAAGGACGTCTATGTCGCCGGTCGGCTCGATGCCGATAGCGAAGGTTTGCTGCTGCTGACCGACGATGGGCGTCTGCAGGCGCGCATTGCCGATCCCAAACACAAGCTGGAAAAGACTTATTGGGCGCAGGTCGAGGGTATTCCCGACGAAGCGGCGCTGGATCGTCTGCGCGCCGGCATCGCACTGTCGGATTTCACGGCCAGGCCGGCCAAGGTGAAATTGATCGAGGAGCCGGCCGGCCTGTGGCGGCGCGATCCGCCCATCCGTTACCGTGCCGCCATTCCCACGAGTTGGCTGGAAATCCGCATTGCCGAAGGCAAGAACCGCCAGGTCAGGCGAATGACGGCAGCCATCGGTTATCCTACGCTCCGCCTGATTCGCGCCGCCATCGGCAAGCTGAGCCTGCAGGGGCTGGCGCTCGGGCAATGGCAGGAAATCAACGGCAGCATGGCTGCCTTGCTAGGAAAGCTCGAATGAAGAATCTTCTCGTTGCATTGCTCTGCGTGCTGGCCATCGGCCCGGCGGCAGCCCAGACCAGCATGCCGCTCATGGAATTGACCGCCGGTTTTCACCGGATCGAGGCCGAGGTAGCGGCGACCGACCAGAATCGTCAGGTCGGCCTGATGAATCGCCGCGTCATGTCGCCGCAGCGTGGCATGCTGTTCGTCTTCACCCATGACAACACGCACTGCATGTGGATGCGCAACACGCTCATCCCGCTGTCGGTGGCCTTCATCGACGGCGACGGGGCGATCATCAATATCGAGGACATGCAGCCGCAGACGGAGAAAAACCACTGTGCCCGCCGTCCGGCCCGCTACGCCCTGGAAATGAACCAGGGTTGGTTCGCCCAGCGCGGCATCAAGGCCGGCATGAAGTTGAACGGCATCGAGCGCGCCCCGCGTCCGCAGTAATGGGGCTTGCCAAGTGGCGCCCGCGCCTGCCGCGCGCCGCCTGTGCCGATGTGCTGCGCTCCTGGCTGACCGAGCCGGGTTCGCTGACGGCCCGCTGCCAGCTTGCCAGCAAGGAGTTTCGCGTGCGCGTGTTGCACCAGGGCATGGCGCGCCCCTTGGGCGACGAGTCGGCGCGCGATGTCTTGGTGCCGGTGCGCGAGGTGGTGCTCGAATGTGATGGCGTGCCGGTGATTTTTGCCCATACGACCCTGTGCACCGCAGCAGGCGGCCGCCTGAAGCGCTGGCTTGCACGACTTGGGGCACGTTCGCTCGGTTCGCTGCTGTTCAGCCATCCGGGTTTCAAGCGCGGGCGGCTGGAGTTCCTGCGTCTCGATGCGCGCCATCCGTTGTATCGGCGAGCACTCGGCGGGAAAAGCGGGGCGACTTATCTATGGGCGCGGCGCTCTCGCCATGCCTTCGGCGACGAGTCGGTGCTGGTCACCGAGGTCTTCCTGCCGGCCATTGCCCGGCTGAAATGAAAAAACCCGCCAGCGGCGGGTTTTTCTTTGGCCAGACCGGAACGATCAGGCGAAGTTGGCTTCGACGAAGGACCAGTTGACCAGCGAGGCCAGGAAGGTCTCGACGAACTTCGGACGCAGGTTGCGGTAGTCGATGTAGTAGGCGTGTTCCCAGACGTCGACGCAGAGCAGGGCCTTGTCGCCGGTGGTCAGCGGGGTGCCGGCGGCGCCCATGTTGACGATGTCGACCGAACCGTCGGCCTTCTTGACCAGCCAGGTCCAGCCGGAACCGAAGTTGCCGACGGC
This sequence comes from Azonexus sp., assembly GCA_041918795.1. Classification (GTDB taxonomy): domain Bacteria; phylum Pseudomonadota; class Gammaproteobacteria; order Burkholderiales; family Rhodocyclaceae; genus Azonexus. The sequence goes on from JAYRUZ010000034.1 coordinate 5,986, forward strand.
GGAGGTCTGGAAAGCGGTCTTGAAGGCGTCGAAGGAGCCCCACTTGGCGTCGATGGCAGCTGCCAGGGCACCGGTCGGTGCGCCGCCGCCGTTCGGCTTCATGCAGTTCCAGAAGAAGGTGTGGTTCCACACCTGGGCGGCGTTGTTGTAGATGCCACCGGCCGGGGCCTTCTTGACGATGGCTTCGAGGTCGAGGGCTTCGTACTCGGTGCCCTTGATCAGGTTGTTCAGGTTAACCACGTAGGCATTGTGGTGCTTGCTGTAGTGGTAGTCGAAGGTCTCGGCCGACATGTGCGGGGCCAGAGCGTCCTTGGCGTACGGCAGGGCGGGCAGTTGGTGTTCCATTTGTATTTCTCCGTTGTTGATTTGGGGGTTGAAAGGAAAATTCTAGTCAGCTTCGCGCGAAGGGACAACCTGATCGACCGTCACCTCGGCGCCGCCGCGGGCAAAACTCAGTTTCAGCGGCGCACCGGTCGCCAGGGTGGAGGCGTCGCGCACGGCGCGGCCATCGGCGCCAACGGCAATGGCATAGCCGCGCGACAGTACCGCATGCGGATCGAGTTGGCTCAGACCGCGGGCGAGTGAATTTAGTTTCGTCGTTCGGGCGTAGGCTTGCTGCTTTTCGGCTTGTTGCAGCCGCAAACCGAGACTTTTCAGGCGTTCGCCACGCATACGGATGTCCGGATGGGCGCGCTCCAGGCGTTTGCCGGTGGCGTTCAGGCGCAAGGCGCAGACCTCGGCTTGCTTGCGCAGGGCGCGTTGCAGACGGTCGCCGAGGGTCTGGGTTTCCTGGGCGCGCTGGCGCAGGCGCTCGGCCGGATGGATCAGCCGGGTGGCCAGCCAATCTAGGCGTTGCTGCTGGTTGTCCAACCGGCGTTGCAGGCCGCGGGCGAGATGTCGTTGCAGTTCGGCGAGGCGCGCCAGGCAGGCGTCGCGGTCGGGGCTGACCAGTTCGGCGGCGGCGGTCGGCGTCGGGGCGCGCAAGTCGGCCGCGAAATCGGCGATGGTGAAATCGGTTTCGTGGCCAACGCCGGACACCACCGGAATGGCGCTGGCGCGGATGGCGCGGGCGACGACTTCCTCGTTGAAGGCCCACAAATCCTCGATGCTGCCGCCGCCGCGACACAGGATGATGACCTCGCTGTCACTGGCGGCGGCCTGGGCGAGGGCGCTGGCGATGCTGTCCGGGGCGTTATCGCCCTGAACCAGGGTCGGAAACAGCGAAATGCGCAGGTGCGGGGCGCGTCGGTGTAGCGTGGTCAGCACGTCGCGCAGGGCGGCGGCCTGCGGACTGGTGACGATGGCCAGTCGGCGCGGGAAGGCCGGCAGGGGGCGCTTGGCTTCCGGGGCGAACAGGCCCTCGGCCTCCAGTTTCGCCTTCAGGCGCAGGAAGCGCTCGAACAGGTCGCCCTGGCCGGCACGGCGGATGGCTTCGATATTGAGCTGGAATTCGCCGCGCGGTTCGTAGAACGAGACCAGCGCGCGCGCTTCGATCTTCTGGCCGTTCTCCAGCCGCCAGCCGAGCGTCTGGGCGCGGCTGCGCCACATCACGCAGCGCACCTGGGCGTTGCTGTCCTTCAGCGAAAAATACACGTGCCCGGAGGCGGCGTAAGTCAGATTGGATATCTCGCCGCCGACCCACATCAAGGGAAAGGCAGCTTCGAGGCAGTCGCGGACCATACGGTTGAGGCTGCCGACGCTGAGAATGGCATTTTCGCCGGGAGAGGTCGGGGCTGGCATGGCGCAATTGTACCCGGCCGGCTGTGGGCTGCTCGTCCGGATTGGCGGGCGGTGCTAAGTAATTGATTTTTCGTTGCTTGAAACTCGCTGCCTCGTTTTTTGGCGGAGCAGGCAAAAGCCTTGTGGCAAAGGGGTTTAGGTCGACATGATGACATGTCATGAACAGACTTATCCACAGTTTTTGGGGATAAGACGGAAAGGCGCGACATTTCGTCACTTGCCGCGGGGCGGAGGGCAGGGCAGAATTGCAGGCTAAATTTTTCACCAAGGATTTCCCCTGTGATTGAAATCGTTAAGGCCGCCGGTTGGCCAATCTACCCCTTGCTGCTGGCTTCGATCATTTCCGTGGCTCTGATCATCGAACGTCTGGTGGCCTTGCGCCGTTCCAAGGTGGTGCCTTCCGGGCTGTTGCAGCGCGCTGTCGGGGAATTCAAGCGCGGTGCCGACAACAACAAGCTGCTCGACGATCTGGAGCGCCATTCCCCGCTCGGTCGCGTTCTCTCGGCGGGCCTGCGCAATGTCGGCAATTCGCGCGAAATCATGAAGGAAGCCATCGAGGAAGCCGGCGGTGCTGTCGCCCACGACCTGAATCGCTACCTGACCACACTCGGCACCATCGCTTCGATCAGCCCGCTGATGGGCTTGTTCGGTACGGTGGTCGGTATGATCGAAATCTTCGGTTCGCAGGCGCCGACCGGCAGCAACCCGCAGCAACTGGCACACGGCATTTCGATCGCGCTGTACAACACCGGTTTCGGCCTGGTCATCGCCATCCCGAGCATGATCTTCTGGCGGCACTTCCGTGCGCTGGTCGATGGCTTCGTCGTCGAGATGGAGCAGCAGGCCATTCGTCTGGTCGAGTACATGCACGGCGAACGGAAGTAAGCCATGAATTTCCAGCGCGGGCGCAGCGGTCGGGAAGAGCCGGAAATCAACCTCATCCCGATGATCGACGTGTTGCTGGTCATCATCATCTTCCTGATGCTGACCACGACCTATTCCAAGTTCTCCGGCCTGGAGATCAATCTGCCGACGGCCGATTCGACCAAGCAGGCCGAGCAGCCGAACGAGATCGATGTGGCGGTGACGGCGACCGGGCAAATTCTGGTCAACAAGTCGCCGCTGGCGACCGCCGATGTCAACGGCATCGCTGACGCCTTGCGGCGGGCGGCCGGTAGTCGCCAGGATCCGGTGATCATCATCAACGCCGATGCCAAGGCGACGCACCAGAGTGTGGTCGACGTCATGCAGGCGGCACAGACGGCGGGTTATCCGCACATCTCGTTCGCAACCCAGGCGCCTCGCTGATGCTGGCAGCCTGGCTGCAACGCCAATGGTTCGAGCAACGCCGGCTGACGCCGGCGTTGTGGCTTCTGGCCCCGCTATTGTTGCCGCTGCATGGCTTGTTCGTGCTCGGTGCGGCCTACAAGCGTCGCTCGACCCAGCCCGTCCGCTTGCCCGTGCCGGTCATCGTCGTTGGCAACATCACGGTGGGCGGCGCCGGTAAGACGCCGCTGACCATCGCGCTGGCCTTGGCTTTACGCGAGCGCGGCTATCGGCCGGGTATCGTCAGCCGGGGCTATGGCGGTTCCAATTCGACGCCCTGCGCCGTGGCGGTCGATGCCGATCCGGCCGAGGTTGGCGACGAGCCGCTGTTGCTGGCACGGCATGCCGGCGTGCCGGTGTGGGTCGGGCGTGACCGGGCTGCGGCTGGGCAAGCGCTGCTGGCGGTGCATCCGGAAGTCAATGTGCTGCTTTGCGACGATGGGTTGCAGCATTATCGGCTGGCGCGCGATGTCGAACTGGCGGTGTTCGACCGGCGTGGCGCCGGCAACGGCTGGCGCCTGCCACTTGGCCCCTTGCGCGAACCGCTGGCCCGTTTGGCCGAAATTGACGCTGTGGTTAGCAACGGGCCGCTTGCGAGCGGTTTGGCAGCGCCGGTACCACTGTTCGAAATGCATTTGTGCCCCGGCGAATTCCATTCGCTGGCCGATGCTGCGGTGCACTGTCCAAAAGAGGCATTTTTCGGGAAGCGCTTGCATGCCGTCGCCGGGATCGGCGATCCGCAGCGTTTTTTCAATACCTTGCTCGACCTGGGCTTGAGCTTCGAGCCGCATCCGTTCCCCGATCATCATGCCTATAGCGCGGCCGATCTGGATTTCGGTCCGGATGCCGTGCTGCTGATGACCGAGAAGGATGCGGTAAAATGCCGAGCTTTAACGGCCGCCGAAATCTGGGTGTTGCCGGTTGTGGCCGAGCTTCCGCCGGCCCTCATTGATCTGATTCAGGAGAGACTCCGTGGACGCCAGACTGCTTGATATCCTCGTCTGCCCGATTTGCAAGGGCAACCTCGAATACCGCAAGAACGAAAAGGAGCTGGTCTGCAAACCGTGCAAGCTGGCTTTCCCGATCCGTGACGACATCCCGGTGATGCTCGAAGACGAGGCGCGCCAACTGAAGGCCGACGAACAGTAATGTCCGCGCTGGCGTTCAAGGTTGTCGTTCCGGCGCGTTATGCGTCGACCCGTCTGCCGGCCAAGCCCTTGCTCGATCTGGGCGGCAAGCCCATGGTCGTGCGCGTCGCCGAGCGGGCGCGTCTGTCCGGGGCGGAAGAGGTCTGGGTTGCCACCGATCACCCCGAGGTCCGTGCCGCTGCCGAGGCGCACGAAGTTGCCGCCCTGATGACGCGCAGCGACCATCCGACCGGCACCGACCGCCTGGCCGAAGTCGTTGCCCTGCGCGGCTGGGGTAACGATACCATCGTGGTCAATGTGCAGGGCGACGAGCCGCTGATCGAGCCCGAAGTGATCCTGCAGACCGCCCGCCAACTGGCGGTGAGCGGTGCCGATATCGCCACGGTGGCGCATCCGATTGCCGATGCAGCCGATTTCTTCAATCCGAACGTGGTCAAGGTCGTCTGCCGGGCGGATGGCGATGCGGCGTATTTTTCGCGCGCCCCGATTCCGTACGCCCGTGATCACTTCGCTCGCGAAAATGGCGGCGAGACCTTGCCGGCCGGTCTGCCGGCCTATCGGCATGTCGGACTCTATGCCTATCGCGCCAGCTTTCTGAAAGCTTATGCCGGCCTGGCCGTGGCGCCGACCGAGCAGTTTGAATCGCTCGAGCAACTGCGCGCACTTTGGCATGGCTACCGCATCAGTGTGACGCTGATCGATGCCGCGCCGGCACCGGGTGTCGATACGCCCGAAGATGCCGAGCGGATGCGCAAACTGTTTGACCATGCCTGAAATAGCGAGTAATTTTCCGCTCTTAGAGAACGGCTGCAACGACCGCCGATAACAAGAATTTTTGACTCAATAAATCCGAGGGACCATTCATGAAGTTGATTCTTTTGGGCGCACCTGGCGCCGGCAAGGGCACCCAAGCCAAGTTCATCTCCGAAAAATTCGGTATTCCGCAGATTTCCACCGGCGACATGCTGCGCGCCCAGGTCAAGGCCGGCACCCCGCTCGGTCTCGAAGCCAAGAAGCACATGGACGCGGGCGGCCTGGTGCCGGATGCGGTCATCATTGGCATGGTCAAGGATCGCCTGACCCAGGACGATTGCAAGAACGGCTACCTGTTCGACGGTTTTCCGCGCACCATTCCGCAAGCTCAGGCCATGAAGGACGCCGGCGTTCCGCTCGAGTTCGTGCTCGAAATCGACGTGCCGGATAGCGACATCATCGAACGCATGGCCGGTCGCCGTGCCCATCTGTCCTCCGGTCGTACCTATCACGTCAAGTTCAACCCGCCGAAGGTCGAGGGCAAGGACGATGTGACCGGTGAAGACCTGGTCCAGCGTGACGACGACAAGGAAGAAACCGTCAAGAAGCGTCTGGATGTCTATCACTCCCAGACCAAGCCGTTGGTCGATTTCTACTCGAAGTGGGCAGCTGAAGGCGACGCCAAGGCACCGAAGGTGCGCAAGATCGCTGGTGTCGGCTCGGTCGATGCCATCACCGCGAGCGTTTTCGCAGCGCTGAAATAACAGGAGCGAAGATGGCGGCAAAGAATGCCTTCTACGCACAGTCAGGGGGCGTAACCGCCGTCATCAACACCACGGCGTGCGGCCTGATCCAGGAAGCACGCCGCCATCCCGACAAGATCGGGAAAGTTTATGCCGGGCGCGACGGGATCATCGGGGCTTTGACCGAAGACCTGATCGACACCAGCCTCGAGTCCGATGCCGATATCGCCCGCCTGCGCCATACGCCGGGTGGTGCCTTCGGCTCCTGCCGCTACAAGCTGAAGAGCCTGGAACAGCATCGCGCCCAGTACGAGCGCCTGATCGAGGTGTTCAAGGCGCACGACATCGGCTACTTCTTCTACAACGGTGGCAACGATTCAATGGACACCGCCTGGAAAGTGTCGCAGATCGCCGAAAAGATGGGTTACCCGGTGGTTTGCGTCGGCGTGCCCAAGACGGTCGACAACGACCTGCCGCTGACCGATTGCTGTCCGGGCTTCGGCTCGGTCGCCAAGTATGTTGCCACCTCCATTCGCGAGGCTGGTTACGACGTGGCCTCGATGGCGCGGACCTCGACCAAGATTTTCGTGCTCGAAGTCATGGGGCGCCACGCTGGCTGGATTACCGCGGCTTGTGGTTTGGCCAGTGAGAATTCGGGCGAGCCACCGCACATCCTGCTCTTCCCGGAAGTTCCGTTCGATCCCGAGCGCTTTCTGGCGCGCGTAGACGAGTGTGTGCGCCAGTTCGGCTATTGCACGGTCGCCGTTTCCGAAGGCTTGTCCGATGCCGAAGGCAAGTTGATTGCCGAGTCCGGTGCCAAGGATGCCTTCGGCCACTCGCAATTGGGCGGTGTCGGGCAGGTCGTGGCGCAACTGATCAAGGACAAGCTGGGCCACAAGTACCATTGGGCGCTGGCAGATTACCTGCAGCGCTCGGCGCGCCACCTGGCGTCGCGTACCGACGTCGAGCAGGCGCATGCACTGGGCGTTGCTGCGGTGCACCTGGCTTTACAGGGAAAAAACGCGGTCATGGCGACCGTCGAGCGTTTGGCCGATGCACCGTACCGCTGGCAGATCGGCCAAGCGCCGCTGGCTCAGGTGGCCAATGTCGAGCGCAAGATGCCGCCCGAGTTTATTTCAGCCGACAGTTTCCATATTACGGAGGCCTGCCGGACCTATCTGCAGCCGCTGATCGAAGGTGAGGAACCACCGCCGTATCGCGGCGGGCTGCCGGATTATGTCCGCTTGAAGAATATTTCGGTGCCTAAGAAGCTGGAGGCATTCGAAGTCTGATTTTTTTGTCCGTCACAGAGGGGGAGTCATGAGTACAGCGTTGTTACTGGCGCTAGGTTGCGCCGTGTTGGCAGTCCTGTATGGCTGGATATCCAGTCAGCAGATCCTCGCATTACCCGCCGGCAACGAGCGGATGCAGCAGATCGCCAAGGCGGTCCAGGAGGGCGCTGCAGCCTACCTGAGCCGACAGTACAAGACGATTGCCATCGTCGGTGTGGTGCTCTTCCTGGTGATCGGCCTGGTACCCAAGCTCGGCTGGCTGACTGCCTTCGGCTTCCTGATTGGTGCCGTACTTTCCGGTGCTGCCGGTTTCATCGGCATGAACGTCTCGGTGCGTGCCA
>JAYRUZ010000035.1:0-13246 GCA_041918795.1 Azonexus sp.
GTCAGCGTGGTGGCGGAATGACTCCAGTAGCCACCGACGTGCACGGTGCCGACGCGCATGTCGTCGCCCCCGGCCGAGTAGGCGCCGGATGCCCGGGCCTGGGCATAGCCGACGGAAACGCCCATGACATCGGTGAGCGAACGATCGGCCTCGAAACCGAAGGCGATGCCGCCGCTGCCCAGCGAGTAGCCGCTGGAGCCGGCGCGTTCCTGCTGGGAACCCCAGGCGCCGGTACCTTCGACCCACATGCGGCGCCCCGCCTCGTCGCCCGCGGCAGCGCCGCGCTGGACGGCCGCCAGCTTGCCGCCGGAACGGACGCTGTCGATGCGATTGCCCAAGGTATTGAGCAGCGTGTCGCCGGCCAACTGCGTCGCCCGCAGGCCGCTGCCGCTGGTGTTGGGCGCGATCTGGCGGATCGCCTCGCCGACTTCGCCGGCCGAAGCGAGATTGTCCAAAGCGCGGAACAACGAATCGGTGCTGGCGTTGCCCGACTTGCCCAGGGCATCCAGTGCTGTGCCGAAACTGCCCAGGCCGGACGGCGCCAGGCTGGCCGTCGTCGACGTCCGGTGCGCCGAAACGACCAGATTGTTGCCGACGCTGGACAGGCTGTAGTCGATCATTGCCGTATCGGTCACGTTCAGGCTGGCCGGCGTCGCCGTCAGGGTGCCGGCACTGACCACGGTATAGCTTGCGCCCTCGGCCACGTAACCGCGCGCCACCGGGCGAATCGTCGCGCCGTTGGCCAGGGTCGCCGTGCCGGTGACGGCCAGCTTGTCCGCGCTGTTTTGCCCGGCCACCGCCACTTCGAGCACGCCCGAGGCACCCTGGCTGTAGTTGCCGCCGATATTGATGGTGCGCACGCCCTGCGCTGTCATGGCCAGGAAGCTGCCATCGAGTTGCAGGTTGCCGGTCGTCGCCAGGGCGCCCTCGACCCGCAAGGCCCCGCCGGCATCGACCTGCACGCTGCTGACCGTGCCCAGGCCGTAGTTGAATACCGTGTTGCCGCCACGCACGATGTAATTCTGGAAGTTGCTCAGCTTGCCGGCCTCGAAGCTCTGGCTGCCGTCGGTTTCGAGCGTATTGTTGCCGCTGCCGCCGTCGATCGTGCCGATCACCGTTCCGCCGAACAGCTTGACGCTATCGTCGCCCGCCCCCATGTCGATGGCCAGGCCGTTCTTGCCCTCAATGCGGCCGTAGTTGATCAGGGTGTCGTTGCCGGCGCCCATCTGGATCGCCGCACCGGCCGTCTGGGTCGGATCGGTGGATAGCTTGTCCACCTGCAGCGTGTTGGCGCCGCCGGTGATGACGCCGGTCGCGTAGTTCACGACCGTATCGTTCCAGTCGCCAACCAGGCCGATGGCCACCTTCTTGTTGCCGGTAATCTGGCCGTAGTTGCTGATCGTCACGGCGCCGGCAGCGGCGCTAGAGGTGCCGCGGTTCTTGTTGCCGGCCAGGTTGGTCGTATCGGTGCCGTTGGCGCCGTCGTCGACCAGAATGCCGTTGCTGTCGCCCCAGATCACCGCGCCGACCTGGTTCACCACCGTGCCGCCGCCCAGGGCGAGGCCGTCGCCGCCGTTCGGCCGACCGCCGGAATCGTAGCCGCCGCCACCCAGGCCCTCGATGCGGCCGTAGTTGGTGACGGTGCCGATGCCGTCGATATCGACGCCGTCGCCATCGCCGTTATTGACCGTGGTCAGCGTCGGATCGGTATAGCTGCTGCCGTTACCCAGCTGATCGTAGGCTTTTCCGGCACCGGCGTAGCGGCCGCTGATCAGGCCGTAGTTCACCACGGTCGCCGTGCCGTCGCTGCCGACGCCCGAGCCGTTGCGCCCGATGATCTGGCCGCCGGCATTGTTGGTCACGCTGATCAAGGTATCGGCGGTGATGCCGTGGCGCGCGCCGGAGATCGTGCCGTAGTTATTGACCACGACACCGGTGCGCGAACCGGCGTCGATGCCGTCGTGAGCGCTGATCGCCGATGAACAGCTCGCTCCCAGATAGTCCGGGCACTTGGTATTGACCGTGCTGGTGGAAATGATCGTGCCGTAGTTGTTGATGGTCGTATTGGTGCCCGGACGCAAGGCATCGTCATTCGACGACGAGATCACGGCGGAAGTGACCGAGGCGCTCCCGTTATTGACCGTCTTCGCCCCGGTGCCCGAAGCCCCGCGCAGATCGAGCGCCTGGCCGCTGGCGCTGGCCGACACCGCGCCGGTGACGGAAATGGTGCCGTAGTTGTCGAGCACCAGGGTCGAGTTGGCCTTGTTCAGACGCAGCGCGTCGGAGGCAACGGCGGTGATCGTCCCGGTGTTGGTAATGACGATCGCCACGCCGCTCGTATCGTTGTCGATGGCGCGGCCGGTCGAGGTGTTCTGGATCGTGCCGCTGTTGTTGATGCTCACCGTGCCGGCAGTGCCAGTCACCGCCACTGCCGTCGTCCCGCTGCCGGAGGCCAGCGTGGCGCCGCTGCTCACCGTACCGGTCTCACCCGAGGTCACGGTCCTGGGTGTCGTATCCGTCCCCGAACTGACGGTAAACGTTGTGGCATGGGCCATCGGGCCGGCGAAAATTGCTTGCAGCGCCAGGACCAGCGGCAAGGGACGGAATTGTGGGGTTTTCATGGCGGTCAAATAGGCTGTTGGAATTAGCCCGCCAGTCTGGCGCCCGCTCGTTACCGCCGTATTACTTGCCCAGCCACCGTTTCCCGCCTTGTCTCGCTTTTGGTTTTTGCCCAATCGGGGCCGTGCACCGCAGCAGTGACTTTTACAGCGCGATAGCGATGCAATTTCAAGTTACGATTCAACCCTTCGCGTCAGTTCCCCGGCAAAATAACGATGATCTACACCTACAAATACACCGTCCTCGAACGCGATGGCCGGATCGGCAAGGAAACCGAGAAGATCGACTCGGCCAACTGGCTGGACTACCTGAAGGCCAACAGCGAGCGCTACGGCAACCTGCACGAATTCATCGAAGCCGCCCTGCCGGCCATGAAGGTCGACAATCCGCTGATCGCCGCCTCGATCGCCTCGCAGATCGAGGAAACCTTCGGCGACAAGGAGCCGACCGCCATCTTCCAGTACGCCATGTATTGCTGGGATCTGTTCAAGGCCGGCCAGCTCTCGGCCGGCGCCTGGGGCGCGGCGCTGGCCTTCGTCTGGCATGGCGGCGAGCGCGGCATGCTCGACCACGTGGCGCTCGGCGAGGAGCTGATCGTCCGCATGTTCGAAGCGGCCGACAAGGAAACGCTGCTGCGCGTCGGCATGAGCCGCGAGGGCTGGGAAGCCTACTTCGCCGAGCTGCCGGACAACCTGGACATCTACCGCGGCATTTCCACCGGCAGCAAACAGGCCGAAAACGGCCTGTCGTGGACGACCAACGCCGAGGAAGCCAAGCGCTGCAGCGCCCGCAATGTGCAGGAAGCCAGCGAGATTCCCGGCGTGCTGCACGCAGTCGTGCCGAAGACTGCCATCCTCGCCGTCTTCGAGGCCGGCGACGAAGTGGTCATCGATCCGCGCGTCGCCAAGCAGCAAGTGACCACTAACTACCTGTCCGGCACCGGCCTCGCCAAATTCCGCCAGAACTGGAAGAAGTGGAAGGCAGCCGAAGCCGACAAGATCAAGGAAGCGCAGCAGTCACGATAGAAAGCGGGGCGCGGCAGCACTCCCCGCCGGGCTGGCCGTCCGTGTCTAGCCCTCCGGCTGCGGCATGACGCAGTTCCGCCCGGCGGCCTTGGCCCGATAGAGCTGGCTGTCGGCACGAACGACAGCGATATCCGCGTCGCCGTCGTCGACGCTGACCGTAGCCACCCCGATGCTGACCGCGACCTCTCCAATCGGCAGCACCGGCGCCGTACAGACAGCCGCCCGCACCTTCTCCGCCACCCCCTGCGCCTGGGTCAGGCCGGTCAAGGGCAGGAGGACCATGAACTCCTCGCCGCCGACCCGCGCCATGAAGTCCGTTTCACGCAACGCGCTGCCGACGACCGATGCCACGTGGCGCAGGACGAGATCGCCGGTGGCATGGCCGTAGGTGTCGTTGACCCGCTTGAAATGGTCGATATCCATCAGCAGCAAGGCATAGCCCTCGCCGCTACGGCGAAACCGGGCGAATTCCTGCTGCAGGCGCTCGTTGCCGGCCAGGCGATTGGCCACGCCGGTCAGTGCATCCGTCCGGGCGAGCGTTTCCAGTTCGCGGTTGAGCCGCTGCAACTCCGCCGTCCGCTCGGCCACCTTGCTTTCCAGGAAATGCTTGCTGTCGAGCAGCTTGCCCGACATACCCTGCAGGGCCGCCGACAGGCGACGCAACTCGGCGCTGCCGCCGGGCATGTCGAAGCTCACCGTCTCGTCGCCCTGCTCCAGCCGGCGCGCCCTTTCGGTCAGGCGCTCCAGCGGCCGGCTGATGCCACTGGCCGCCAGCCAGGCCAGCAGCAGGAAGACAAGACCACCGATCAGGGTGACGGCCAGCACCACATCCTGCAATCGGTTGACGCTGGCCAGCACGACGGCCTCGGGCTGGCGCACAACGATCCGCCAGTGCAGCGGCGACCCGGCAACCGGTTCGCGCACCGTGGCGCTGGCCGTCAGGAAAGCCTGCTCGTCGCCCCAATCATGAAACGGCCGAACCTCCTTCCCCGAGGCTGCCGCAGCCGCCGGCACGCGCGTCGATGGATCGGCATTTTCCGGGTAGATGATCTGGTTGACGCGATTGACGATGAACATGTCCAGACCGATCTCTTCGCGGTTCGCCGGCATCACCACCCGCATGACTTCGGCTGCCCAGCGCCAGTGAATGTGCGCGCCGAGTACGCCTTTCAACGCACCTTGCGCATCGAACACCGGGGCAGAGAAGTCGATGAAGCGCATCGGCCCGCCCTGTCCCTCCACGGCAAACAGCTTGGCCAGCAGCAGCGCCTCGTGCAGGTCGCCGGCAAACACTGCCTGGCGACCAAAGCTGAACCAGGGCCGCTGGCGCACATCGACCCCGGTCAGATGCCCCGAGGTTGCCGCCCGCACCCGCCCGTCGTTGTCGGCAAGGCCGAGCCACGAATATTGCGGATAGGACTCTTTCAGGCGTTCGAGGCTGGCCGGGAATTCCGGGCTGTCCAGCGGTGCATTGAGGTAGAGCGGCGTGCTGGCCAGCAGCACGATCTCCCGGCGCCGTTCCACCAGGTTTTCGGCAAACACGGTGGCGGCTGCCGTAGCCAGGGCCTGCAGATGTTCCTGGCGCTCGACGATGAGCTGCTGGCGATGCACCGAGCTCAGGTAATAGTAGGTCGGCGACCCCACCAGCAACGAGAGCAGGCCGAAGAGCAAGGCGAGCCGGCTGCGGAATGAGGAGGGCAGAAAACGGGTCAACACCGACAGCACCCAAAAACAATGGATAGGGTTCGATTGTATTTGATACTTGATGGCTATCAATAGCTTACACCGCTCCAATCCTCATCAATTGGTACTTTCCAAACACCTTGATTTCGGTCAAAGCAGCGAAATTCCGGCCGGCGACAGTGCGCTTCCTTGTTCATTTTTGAGAGAGGGTTAAGGGAGTCATGATTTCGAATAAATTCAAAAAAGGCAGTCTGTTCACCCTGCCGCTGATGGCCTTGCTGCTCGGCTCGGCCTTTGCCGAAACGCCGGCCGAGCATGGCAGCGGCACCATGCGCGACTATCAGTCCGGCGGCGGCTCGCCGCTGGCTGGCGTGGCGATGCACCAGGACATCAACCCGAAGGCGCCGAAGATGACGGAGGCCGAGTTCGAAAAGGCCAAGCGCATTTACTTCGAACGCTGCGCCGGCTGCCACGGCGTGCTGCGCAAGGGCGCCACCGGCAAGCCGCTGACGCCGGACATTACCCTCGACAAGGGCATGGACTACCTGAAGGTCTTCATCAAGTACGGTTCGGCCGGCGGCATGCCGAACTGGGGCACGTCCGGCGTGCTGACCGACGATGAAGTCGACCTGATGGCCCGTTACGTCCAGCAAACCCCGCCGGCACCGCCGGAGTACGGTCTGAAGGACATGGAAGCCTCGTGGAAGGTCATCGTTCCGGTCGACAAACGGCCGAAAAAGAAGATGAACAACCTCAACCTGGAAAACCTGTTCTCGGTCACGCTGCGCGATGCCGGTGAAATCGCCCTGATCGACGGCGACAGCAAGAAGATCGTCAGCATCCTGAACACCGGCTACGCGGTGCACATCTCGCGCATGTCGGCTTCCGGCCGCTACCTGTTCGTGATCGGCCGCGATGCCAAGATCAACCTGATCGACCTGTGGATGGAAAAGCCGGATACCGTCGCCGAGATCAAGGTCGGCATGGAAGCCCGCTCGGTGGAAAGCTCCAAGGCCAAGGGCTACGAGGACAAGTACGCCATCGCCGGCACCTACTGGCCGCCGCAGGCCGTGATCATGGACGGCGACACCCTGAAGCCGCGCAAGATCGTGCCGACCCGCGGCATGACCGTCGACACCCAGGAATACCACCCGGAACCGCGCGTCGCCGCCATCGTCGCCTCGCACTACAACCCGGAGTTCTTCCTGAACGTCAAGGAAACCGGCATGGTCTATTCGGTCGATTACCGCGACCTGAAGAACCTCAGGATCAAGATGATCGAGGCCGCGCCTTTCCTGCATGACGGCGGTTTCGAGTCGTCGCACCGCTACTTCATGGATGCCGCCAACGCCTCCAACAAGATCGCGGTCATCGACACCAAGGAAGGCAAGCTGGAAAAGCTGGTCGAGGTCGGCAAGACGCCGCACCCGGGCCGCGGCGCCAACTTCATCGATCCGAAGTTCGGCCCGGTCTGGGCCACCGGCCACCTGGGCGACGAAACCATCTCGCTGATCGGCACCGATCCGAAGAAGCATCCGGACAACGCCTGGAAGGTGGTGCGCACCCTGAAGGGCCTGGGCGGCGGTTCGCTGTTCCTGAAGACCCATCCGAAGTCGAAGAACCTGTGGGTGGACACCACGCTGAACCCGGAAGCGAACATCAGCCAGTCGGTCGCCGTCTATGACGTGAACAATCTCGACAAGGGTTACGAGCTGATCCCGATCGGCGAGTGGTCCGGCATCAAGAACGGCCCAAAACGCGTCGTCCAGCCGGAGTACAACAAGGCCGGCGACGAGGTGTGGTTCTCGGTCTGGAACGGCAAGGACCAGGAATCGGCCATCGTCATCGTCGATGACAAGACGCGCAAGCTGAAGGCCGTCATCCGCGATCCGAAGCTGGTCACGCCGACCGGCAAGTTCAACGTCTACAACACGCAGCACGACGTCTATTAAGACCAAAGGAGGGGTAGGCCTCCTCCTTGCGAGGAGTTACCCCTCCCTTTCATTTTCCTTAGCATCCGGTAAGCGCAAGCTTGCAAGGATTTCCTCAATTGAATGCACGTTTTAACGATCCGCATCGCGCCCAGCGCGAATTGCTCTCCGGCAGCCAGTTGCTGGCCGGCCTGCCAACCGAGGTGCTCGATGCCTTGATTGGCGCCAGCCGCGTGGTCGAGCTCTCGGCCAACGAAGCGCTCTACGAAAGCGGCGCGCTGATCCGCGAAGCCCATCTCCTGTTCAGCGGTGGCATCAAGCGCGTCGTGGACATGCCCGGCGGCGCCACGCGGGTCATCGAACTGGTCCAGACCGAACAACTGCTCAGCCCCGGCGAAATCTTCGCCGGCACGCACTACCTTTCCAGCTGTTCGAGCATCAAGTACAGCCTGCTCGTCGCCATCGACCTGCGCAAGCTGCGCGAACTGGTGCACTCCAGCAGCGACTTGAGCAGCCGCATCATCGCCGCCCTCGCCCGCCACCAGTGCGCGACCGAGTTCGACGCCACCGTCTATCACTACGGCCTGACCGGCGCCCAGCGTCTGCTCGACTATCTGCTGGAACTGGCCGGCGAGTGCAAGAGCCTGGCCGGCGAAACGACGGTCATCCTGAAAGCCAGCAAGAAAGTCATCGCCGCCCGCATCGGCATGACGCCAGAGTCGTTCTCCCGCAACCTGCGGGAGTTGAGCGACCAGGGCGTCATCGTCGTCGATGGCCGCCACATCCATATCCAGAATGCCGCGCTGCTCGACACCGTCAGCGGCCAGGCCACGGAGCGCCTGAATTTCCAGCGCAAGCGCAAGGGCGATGCCACACTTTCCGGCAAACCGCCGTCGTCGGGCGTGCTGGTCAACATGTGCGGGCGTCTACGCGTGCTGTCGCAGCGCATGGCCCTGGCCTGGGGCGCCATCCTGTCGGGTGTTGGTCCAAGCCAGGCGCGGATCAACCTGCGCCAGTACGAGAAGGAATTCGTCCGTCACCTGGAGCGCCTGGACCGTCTCGAACTCGCCCCGGAGCTCCGGCAGCGGCTGGCAGCGCTCAAGGCCATCTGGCCCGGATATCGCGAGGCCATCGCCCATGAGCAGATCGAGCAGGCCGAAACCCTCTTCAATCTGAGCGAAGAGGTCCTCGAACTGGCCGACAGCCTGACGGCCTGCGCCAGCCGCCTGAGCGGCATGCCGGAAGCGCACTACGTCAATACCGCAGGGCGCAACCGCATGTTGTCGCAACGCATCGGCAAATTCTTCCTGTTCCGCGACTGGGGCTCGCTGCAGGACACCGTGGCCCAGCTCTCGCCGCCAACCTGCGAGGAATTCGAGAACAATCTGAAGGTATTGACCGAGGCCGGGCGCACGCACCGCGAAATCGATGCGCAACTCAACGTGGTGGCGCAGCAATGGCACAAATTCGTTCGCGCCTTGTGTCCCGATCTCTCCTACAGCGGAAAAATCAAGCATGCCCGCCTCGTCCTGGCCGAAGGCGAGCGCCTCCTGCGCAGCGTGGACACCGCCGTAAAACTGTTCGAGCGCCTGTCGAAATAGCCGGAAGTCGCCGACGACAGACCCACGAAATTGATGCCTGTTAATTCCGGGCATGCCGCCAAAGCCCGGAATTCAAGGCCTCGACGTCGATTTGATGTCGATCAAAGCCGAATTATTTGCAAACGAGACATTACGGCCTCGCCTTAACTCGATGAGGATTGCACCGATGAAAAAAACCGTTTTCACCGCCGCGCTGCTCGCAGCCGGCTTCGCCGTTTCGGCCCCGACGATGGCCGACGAAGCACTGGCCAAGGCCAAGAACTGCATGTCCTGCCACGCCATCGACAAGAAGCTGGTCGGCCCGGCCTACAAGGATGTGGCCGCCAAGTACAAGGGCAAAGCCGGCGCTGTCGACACCCTGGCCGCCAAGGTGAAAACCGGCGGCAAGGGCGCCTGGGGCGAGATTCCGATGCCCCCGAACAACGTGACGCCGGAAGAGGCCAAGAAACTGGTCACCTGGATTCTGTCCGTGAAATAAACCTCCACTCTCCCAGTGGCTTTGACCGGCTCGATGCCGGTCTTTTTTTGTCTGCACCAAACGCCCATGGCAGCCGATGCGGCGACAGCAAATCGTCGAACCGAGCGCACCGACGAGTCGATCAGGACTTTAGCGAAAAACTGACAAGAGATTGTTATTTTTCTCATAAAATGAGCTAATTCGTGGAGCAAATCATCAAGAGAGGAATGATCTTGCGCTTCCGTGTCGGTATTGCCCTGCTAGCGCTAATCCTCGGCATACTCCTGACGTTCGAACTCTATGACGAGCACCAGTCGCGCGCCCGCCGCGAGCAGGAACGTCTGACGTCGCTGAGTACCGCCATCAAGATCAACATCGGACAACGCCTGGAAACCACCTCGCGCATGCTCGATGCGATCCGCCAGGATGTTACGAGCACACTGGCCGAAAAGGGCGGCCAGCAGCGCCTCAACCATCGCCTGCGCCTGCTCGCTGCAGCGCTGACGGGCGTACGCACTCTGGTTCTCTACGATGTCAATGGCGAAATCATCGCCAGCAACCAGTCCCAGCTGATCGGGCTGAATTTCCGCGACACCGAACGTTTCAACACACTCCGGCAGACCGCCGACCCTTCGCTGCTCGTGGTCTCCCGGCCCTACACCACGCCACTCGGCAATTACACGGTCAGCCTAGGCAAGGTGATCCTGAACGAGCGGGGCGAGTTCGACGGCGCCCTTGTGGCCGTCATTGACCCGGAATACTTCAGCATTTTCTTCCGCTCCCTGCTCTACGCACCCGACATGCGGCTTTCGGTGGCGCACGGCGATGGCATATTGATCTACAGCACCCTGACATCGCCTGACATTCGCGGCATCGACCTGAGCGCCAAGACCGACTCGGTGTTCAATCGGCATCTCGCCAGCGAACAGCCGGCGAGCTTTCATGTCGATTGGGCGACGGCGACCAACGACCGACGCTACATCGCCGTCCAGACCGTCTGGCCCTCGGTCGGGCAAGCCGACAAGCCGCTGGTGATTGCCATCAGCCGGCCGGAAGATGCCATTTTCCGCACCTGGAGGCATTCGGCCATCGTCAAGATCAGCCTCTTCGTCGGCGTACTGCTTTCGGTCATGGTCGCCCAGTTCGTCCTGTCGAGGAGGAAACGGGCCTACCGGAAGCTGCAGATCGAAAAGGAGACCCAGGAACGCGCCGCCGAGGAAACGATACGCCAGAGCAATGCGTTGTTCCGCAGCTACTTCGACAACATGGCGGTTGGCGCCGTCCAACTGGATGCCTCGGGGCAATTTCAACTGGTCAATGATCGCTACTGCGAAATAACCGGCTACTCACGCGAAGAACTGGTCGGCCATATGCGGCCCTCCGACCTGACCCATCCCGAGGACCGCGAACGTGAAGCGATGCAACTCGGAGAACTCTCCGTCAGCGGCAACAATCTTTTCCTGGAAAAACGCATCGTTCGCCAGGATGGCCAGATCATCTGGGTACAGTTCTCGGCCCATGCCGTACGCGCCCCCGACGGCCAGGTCATTTTTACAACCGCTGTCGTCGAGGACATCAGCGAACGCAAAAAGATGCTGCTAGAACTCGAGCAGGCCAAGGCCGCCGCCGAAGTGGCCGATCGCGCCAAGACGCTCTTTCTCGGCAACATGTCGCACGAACTGCGCACGCCACTGCACCAGATCTCCGGGCTGACCAGCATGTTCCGGCGCGATACCCTGAACGAAAAGCAGATGCGCCGGGTCGACATGATCGAGCAAGCCGTCCAGCGGATGGAAAGCGTGGTCGGCGGCATCCTGACCCTGGTCGACCTCGAAACCAAATCGACGACAGTGCAGAAAGCGCCGGTCGACATCGCAGCCATCGTGGCCGACACGCTGGCTGCGATGGCACCCAACGCCACCGCCAAGGGCCTGGCACTTGAACATTCGATCGCCCCGCTACCGGCCGGACTGCTCAGCGACGCCCGCCACCTCAACACCATCCTTCTCTGCCTGGGCAACAATGCCGTGACCTACACGGCCAGCGGCAAGATCGGCATCCGCGTCAGCTGCGACAGTGAAGACGAAAACCAGGCCTGCTTGCGCATCGAGGTCGAGGATAGCGGGATCGGCATCGCCCCCGAGCATCTGGACCGCCTGTTCGAGCACTTCGAGCAGGCCGACAATTCGAACACCCGCAAGTACGGCGGCACCGGCGTCGGGCTGGCCATCGTCCGCAAACTGGCCCGGCTGATGGGCGGCGACGCCGGCGTCCGCAGCGTGCAAGGCCTGGGCAGCACCTTCTGGGTGACGCTCCAACTGGCCAAGCATCCCTGATTTGCCAGCCAAGAGCACCGGCTGCTGGCCAGTTTTGCCTTGAAACGGGACGTTTTGCCGCCCTGGTTTTTGGCAAAAAATGGCGGTGCACCGCAGCTATCGGGAGATCAGCCTCGTGTTGAGCCCCACCCAGGACCGACAAGACGCCATATCACCCGATAAACTCCCGGTACATGCCCTCGGCCCAGGCGGCATCCTCGCCCGCCGGGTTGGGATTGCGCGTCTGCTTGACCGTCTGGATCAGGAAACCATCGCCGCGGTCGCGGTAGCTGGTGTCGATGCGTACGCTTTCCTCCGGCTCGACGCTGCTGGTGACGTAGCAGACGCTGTCCGGCAGTAGCGAGTTCAAGGGCTGGCCGGTGGCCTGGGCGGCGATCTGGCGGGCCACGGCGTGGCCCATGCGGTTGGCGACCTGGCCGGTCTTCGGGTAGTAGCCGAACTGCGGCGAAACCAGGCCGGCGGCGTCGCCGATGATGAACACGCCCGGCGCCGCAGCGCTGCGAAAATCGCTCGCCCCCTGGGCCGCCCAGCCGCTCGCTTTGCCGCCCTCCTCCTGCCGGATCAAAGCGGCTTGCCAGAGCAGGTCGGCCGCCTGTTGCGGCGGGCAGAGCAAGGCTTCGTCGAAGCGGATGTCGTCGATCTCTGTGCTGACCGTTTGCCGTGCCGGGTCGATGCTGCGGATCTTGGCATGGTCGAGGTAGGTCACCTGATCCTTGAAGCGGCTGAGCAGGATGTCGCGGAAGGCCGGCATCATCGGGTTCGGGTCGGCCACGATCAGCTTGCCGGGGATTTTCTGCTTCTTCAGCCACCAGGCGATGAACATGGCCCGCTCGTAGGGCGCCGGTGGGCAACGGTACGGTGCTGGCGGAATGGTCAGCAGCAGATCGCCGCCCTTGAAGTTGGCCAGTCGCTGCTTGAGCGTCGGCAGATCGGCCGCGCTGAGCATGGCCCCGCTGTAACGACCCCGCAATTCAGCCACGGCCTTGGGGTCGTCGACCTGCCAGGCCGACCAGTTTTCGCGGATACCGGGAGCCAGCACCAGCCAGTCGTAGGCGAACTGGCCGGCGCTGCTGGCGACGGTGCGTCGCGCCGGATCGATGCTCTCCACTTCGGCCTGCACGTAGCGATAGCCGAAACGGCCGGCGAGTTGGGCATAGTCGTGCCGCGCCCAGGCCGGCGCGCCCGGCTCGACCAGCCAGCGATTGCTCAAGGCGAAGGACATGAAGGCCGGCGCCCGATCGAGCAGGGTAATCTCAAGTTGCGGTGCCAGTTGGCGCAGTTGCCGCGCCACCGTCAGCCCGCCCCAACCCCCGCCGACGATGAGGACGCGCCCGCTCGCCGCGCTGGCAGGCCGCAACAGGGGCAAAAAACCGGCAGAAAGGAGGAGGCGGCGGCGTAAAGGGCTATGGCTCATGGCAAGACACTGAACGAGGTGCACCGAGCTTAGCGCCGCAGCGATGGGCTGCACATGGTTTGCCTCAAGAAAATCGCCCAGCCATGTGGCCTCAAAGCGTTGATTCGTCGATCCCGCGCCGGCGGGAACCCAGAAATACCGGGAAAACTGGATTCCCGCCCCCGATCAGGTCGAGGGCTG
>JAYRUZ010000036.1:0-12861 GCA_041918795.1 Azonexus sp.
AATCCGCTGGCAAAGCTGGAGAACTTGTACGAGCAGCGCGATCCCTTGTATCGGGAGGCAGCAAATCTGGTGCTGGATAGCAGCCGCATGGTTGCTTCGGGCGTAGTTCAATTTATCTTGAGAGAATTCAATCACCAATGCACCAAGGATTAATTCATGAACTGCGTGTATCGCTGGGGGAGCGTTCCTATTCGATAGAAATTGGCTCAGGAACGCTTTCCGATGGTGTACGCATTTTGCCGTTCATAAAGCATGGGAAAGCGGTCGTTGTTTCCAATACAACGGTTGCTCCACTCTATCTTTCCAGCATTTCGGATGCGCTGAAAAAGTCGGGCGTCGATGTGCTCGAAATCGTCTTGCCTGATGGGGAAGAGTTCAAAACCTGGGAAACGCTGAATGTCATATTCGATGCGCTCCTCTCCAAGCATTGTGAGCGTAGTACTACGCTGATTGCGCTAGGCGGTGGTGTGGTTGGGGATATGGGGGGATTTGCCGCTGCCTGCTACCAGCGCGGGATGCCGTTCATTCAGGTGCCGACGACCTTGTTGGCTCAGGTGGATTCCTCAGTTGGTGGAAAAACTGCGATAAACCATCCTTTGGGCAAGAACATGATTGGCGCCTTCTATCAGCCAAAGTTGGTGCTTGCCGATATCTCGACCTTGAATACGCTACCTGACCGCGAACTGAAGGCCGGGATTGCGGAAGTGATTAAATATGGACTGATCCGCGATCTGCCATTTTTCGTTTGGCTGGAAGAGAACATCGAGCGCTTGCTGGCTCGAGACCAGGCTGCCTTGGCGTTTGCAGTTAAGCGTTCGTGTGAAAACAAGGCTGACGTGGTTGCTGCGGATGAGCGGGAGACCGGCGAGCGGGCGCTGCTGAACTTGGGGCATACGTTCGGGCACGCGATAGAGACGGGCCTGGGCTACGGAGTCTGGCTGCATGGGGAGGCAGTAGCCGCAGGTACGCTGATCGCTGCTGAGTTGTCAAAGCGTCTTGGATGGTTGTCCTGCGACGATGTGTCGCGTGTGGAGCGACTATTCCTGCGTGCCGGCCTGCCGGTTAGGGCACCCGAGCTCGGGGCTGAAAAGTACCTTGAACTGATGCGCCACGACAAAAAAGTGGAGGGCGGGAAGTTGCGCTTGGTGTTATTGAAAAAGATAGGTGAGGCCGTCCTGAGTGATGTGGCGGACGAAGATCAAATTGTTCAGGCAATCGATGCATGTTGCGGCGAAAAGATGTGAAATCCGCCCCCGTTTGGTGCGCTGCAGCATCTTGAATCGATAGGGGTTTTCCAGTATATTCAACGGTTGCCTCTAATTTTCGTACAGGCCGACGCGTCAAAAATGACGTTCGGCTTTTTTCATCATTGGCCACGTTGCAGGGGCCAAGTACTTTGAAGGAATACGTGTGATGGAACCGGCAGTACCTGAACGGCAGGGTTTGTACGACCCAGCCAACGAGCACGACGCTTGCGGCGTAGGCTTTGTCGCCCACGTCAAGGGCCAGAAGAGCCATAGTATCGTCGAGCAAGGTTTGTTGATCCTCAAGAATATCGATCACCGCGGTGCGGTCGGTGCCGACCCCTTGCAGGGCGATGGTGCCGGTATTCTGATTCAGATTCCCGATCAATTCTATCGCGAGGAAATGGCCAAGCAGGGCGTCGAATTGCCACCAGTTGGCGAGTACGGCGTCGGCATGGTTTTTCTGCCGCAGGAAGGCGCTTCGCGCCATGCCTGCGTCGAGGAGATCGAGCGTTCCATCAAGGCCGAAGGCCAGGTGCTGCTGGGCTGGCGTGATGTACCGGTCAATGGCGAGATGCCAATGTCGCCGACTGTGAGGGCCAAGGAGCCGGTGATTCGTCAGGTTTTCGTTGGGCGTGGCCCCGATGTCTTCGTGACCGATGCCCTTGAGCGCAAGCTGTACATCATTCGTCGTCGGGCTGCCAATGCGATCAAGTCGCTGAAACTGAAGCACGGCCAGGAATTCTACGTGCCGTCGTTCTCGGCACGCACCGTCAACTACAAGGGCCTGCTGCTGGCTGACCAGGTTGGCGTGTATTACCTCGACCTGCAGGACAAGCGTACCGTCTCTGCTCTGGCGTTGGTGCACCAGCGCTTCTCGACCAATACCTTCCCAACCTGGGATCTGGCCCACCCATTCCGCTACATTGCCCACAACGGTGAAATCAACACCGTGCGCGGTAACGTCAACTGGTTCAAGGCCCGCGAACAGGCGATTTCCTCGCCCATTCTCGGCAAGGATCTCGACAAGGTGTGGCCGCTGCATTACCCCGGCCAATCGGATTCGGCGGCGTTTGATAACGCGCTCGAACTCTTGGTTATGGGCGGTGGCTACTCATTAGCCCAGGCCGTGATGCTGATGATCCCGGAAGCCTGGGAAAAGCACGCCCTGATGGACGAAAACCGCCGTGCCTTCTACGAATACCATGCCGCCATGATGGAACCGTGGGACGGTCCTGCTGCGGTGGCGTTCACCGACGGTCGTCAGATCGGTGCGACGCTGGACCGTAATGGCCTGCGTCCCGCTCGCTATCTGGTGACCGATGACGACATGGTCGTCATGGCCTCCGAGTCTGGCGTACTGCCGATCCCGGATAAAAAGATCGTCAAGAAGTGGCGTTTGCAGCCGGGCAAGATGTTCCTGATCGACATGGAACAAGGTCGCATCATCGATGACAAGGAACTCAAGGATTCCTTGGCCAATGCCAAGCCGTACCGTGAGTGGATCGAGAAGATCCGCATCAAGCTGGACGAGGTGCCGTGCACCGGCGAGCAGACTGCCGAGCCGGCGACGTCGCTGCTGGATCGCCAGCAGGCCTTTGGCTATACACAGGAAGACATCAAGGTCATCCTGGAGCCGATGGTTCAGAACGGTGAAGAGGCAACTGGTTCGATGGGTACCGACTCTTCGCTGCCCGTACTGTCGAAGAAGAACAAGACGCTCTACACCTATTTCAAGCAGCTGTTTGCCCAGGTGACCAATCCGCCGATCGACCCGATTCGCGAAGAACTGGTCATGTCGCTGGTGTCTTTTGTCGGACCGAAGCCCAACCTGCTCAATACGAACGACATCAACCCGCCGATTCGCCTGGAAGTGTCGCAGCCGGTATTATCCTTCTCGGATATCGAGAAGCTGCGCAATATCGAGCAATACACCTCCGGCAAGTTCCGTTCCTTCGAACTGGACATCTGCTATCCGGTGAAGTGGGGCAAGGAAGGCATTGAAGCCCGCCTGGCTTCGCTGGCTGCCGATGCTGAAGATGCCGTGCGTTCCGGCGCCAACATCCTGATCGTTTCCGACCGCAAGGTGGATGCCGAGCACGTGGCCATTCCAGCGCTGCTCGCCACTTCGACGATTCATCAGCATCTGGTCAAGAAGGGCCTGCGGACCTCGACCGGTCTCGTTGTTGAAACCGGCTCGGCCCGTGAAGTTCATCATTTCGCTCTGCTCGGCGGCTATGGCGCCGAAGCCGTTCATCCCTACCTGGCCCTTGAAACCATCGAGGGTCTGGCCAAGGGCGATAGCGAAAAGGCCGAAAAGTTCACCAAGAACTTCATCAAGGCTGTCGGCAAGGGGCTTTGCAAGGTCATGTCCAAAATGGGCATTTCGACCTACATGTCCTATACCGGCGCCCAGATTTTCGAAGCTATCGGCCTGAAGAAGGACTTCATCGAGAAGTACTTTACTGGCACCCCGTCCAATGTCGAGGGGATCGGTGTCTTCGAAGTCGCCGAAGAAGCAATCCGCCTGCACAAGGATGCTTTTTCAGCTGACCCGGTATTGGCCAGCATGCTTGACGCCGGCGGCGAATACGCGTTCCGCATGCGCGGTGAAGACCACATGTGGACGCCGGACTCCATCGCCAAGCTGCAGCATTCGACCCGCTCCGGCAAGTACGAGACCTACAAGGAATACGCCAAGCTGATCAACGATCAGACCAAGCGTCACCTGACCCTGCGCGGCTTGTTCGAATTCAAGTTCGCCGGGCAGCCGATTCCGCTGGAAGAAGTCGAGCCGGCCAAGGAAATCGTCAAGCGTTTTGCCACGGGTGCAATGTCGCTCGGCTCGATTTCGACCGAAGCGCATACCACGCTGGCCATTGCCATGAACCGCATTGGCGGCAAGTCGAATACCGGTGAAGGCGGTGAAGATGCCAAGCGCTTCCAGCCGCTCAAGGCAGGTCAGACCTTGTCGGAAGTGGTTGGCGCGTCCCGCATCGAGCGCGATTACGTATTCCAGGAAGGCGACTCGCTGCGTTCCGCGATCAAGCAGGTAGCTTCGGGCCGCTTCGGCGTGACCACCGAGTATCTGGTCAATGCCGATCAAATCCAGATCAAGATGGCGCAAGGCGCCAAGCCGGGTGAAGGCGGTCAGCTGCCGGGTACCAAGGTTTCGGAATACATTGGCAAGCTGCGTCATTCCGTGCCGGGCGTTACCTTGATTTCGCCGCCGCCGCACCACGACATCTATTCCATCGAGGATCTGGCACAGCTGATTCACGATCTGAAGAATGCCAACTCGACCGCTTCGATTTCGGTCAAGCTGGTGTCGGAAGTCGGTGTGGGTACCGTTGCCGCCGGTGTTGCCAAGGCCAAGGCCGATCACGTCGTGATCGCCGGCTTTGACGGCGGTACGGGCGCTTCGCCTGTATCGTCGATCAAGCACGCCGGTACGCCGTGGGAACTCGGCCTGTCCGAAACCCAGCAGACCCTGGTGCTGAACCGCCTGCGTTCGCGTATCCGCGTTCAGGTCGATGGTCAGATGAAGACCGGTCGCGACGTCGTTATCGGCGCCCTGCTCGGTGCCGACGAGTTCGGTTTTGCTACGGCACCGCTGGTCGTCGAGGGCTGCATCATGATGCGCAAGTGCCATCTGAACACCTGCCCGGTCGGCGTCGCCACCCAGGATCCGGAGCTGCGCAAGCGCTTCTCCGGTCAGCCGGAACACGTCGTCAACTACTTCTTCTTCGTCGCCGAAGAGGCCCGTGAGTTGATGGCGCAACTGGGTATCCGCAAGTTCGACGACCTGATCGGTCGCACCGAGCTGCTCGACATGCGTGCCGGTATCGAACACTGGAAGGCCAAGGGTCTGGATTTCTCCAAGATCTTCTACCAGCCCAACGTTCCGGCCGACGTCCCGCGTCTGCATACCGAAGGTCAGGATCACGGCCTCGACAAGGCACTCGACCACAAACTGATCGAGCAGGCCAAACCGGCGCTGGAAAAAGGCCAGAAGGTCCAGATCGAGACCAAGATCATCAACGTCAACCGCACCTGCGGCACCATGTTGTCGGGCGAGGTCGCCCGCCGTTATGGCAATGCCGGCCTGCCGGACGACACCATCCACGTCAAGCTGACCGGTACCGCCGGCCAGGCCTTCGGTGCCTTCCTGGCCAAGGGCGTGACGCTCGAACTGACCGGCGAAGGTAACGACTACGTTGGCAAGGGCCTGTCGGGCGGTCGCATCATCATCAAGCCGAATGCCGATTTCCGCGGCGACACGCAGCAGAACATCATCGTTGGCAACACCGTCATGTACGGTGCGACCGACGGCGAATCCTTCTTCGCGGGTGTGGGCGGCGAGCGCTTCTGCGTTCGTAACTCCGGCGGTACGGCCGTTGTCGAAGGCGTCGGTGACCACGGCTGCGAATACATGACCGGTGGTACGGTCGTGGTGCTGGGCATGACCGGCCGTAACTTCGCCGCTGGCATGTCGGGCGGTATCGCCTACGTGCTGGACGAGGACGGCAGCTTCAAGAACCGTTGCAACCTCGCCCAAGTGGCGCTGGAAAAGGTTCTGCCGGCCAACCGTCAATCCACCGACGAGCCGATGCACCTGGCGACGGCCGACGAAACCCAGCTCAGGGAGTTGGTGACCCGTCACGCCGAATACACCGGCAGCAAGATTGCCAAGAAGGCGCTGGCCGATTGGGAAACCTATCGCGAGAAGTTCGTCAAAGTTTATCCGCATGAGTACAAGCGGGCGCTCACCGAGCTGGCCGCTGCTGCACAGAAGGAGGCCGCATAATGGGCAAGCCGACTGGATTCATGGAGTTCGAGCGTCTCGAAGAAGGTTACGAGGCTGTCGAAAAGCGTCTGAAGCATTACAAGGAGTTCGTTCACACGCTGAACGACGATGATGCCAAGACCCAGGGCGCACGCTGCATGGACTGCGGCATCCCGTTCTGCAACAACGGCTGCCCGGTGAACAACATCATTCCGGACTGGAATGATCTGGTTTTCCGCGGCAACTGGAAGCAGGCGCTGGATGTGCTGCACTCCACCAACAACTTCCCGGATTTCACCGGCCGCATCTGCCCGGCTCCCTGCGAAGCCGCCTGCACCCTCGGCATCAATGCTGCGCCGGTGGGCATCAAGTCGATCGAGCACTTCATCATCGACAAGGGCTGGGAAATGGGTTGGGTCGTGCCCCAGCCGGCCGCCGTCAAGACAGGCAAGAAGGTCGCCATCGTCGGTTCCGGCCCGGCCGGTATGGCCGCTGCCCAGCAGCTGGCGCGCGTTGGCCATGATGTCACCGTGTTCGAGAAGTCCAGCCGCATCGGCGGTCTGCTCGGCTTCGGCATCCCCGACTTCAAGCTGAACAAATCGGTGATCGACCGCCGCGTGGCCCAGATGGAAGCCGAAGGCGTGGTCTTCAAGACCAAGGTCATCGTCGGCGACAAGAATATCCCGGCCGGTATCAACAACGATGCCACCGAGACGGTTTCCGCCGAGCAGCTGAAGAAGGATTTCGACGCGGTGATCCTCGCCGCCGGTTCCGAAGTGCCGCGCGATCTGCCGGTGCCGGGCCGTCAGTTCAAGGGCGTGTACGCTGCGCTGGAATTCCTGATTCCGCAGAACAAGGAAGTCCAGCAGGGCGTCAAGAACCCGATCAGCGTCAAGGGCAAGCACGTCATCGTCATCGGCGGCGGCGATACCGGTTCCGACTGCGTCGGCACCAGCTACCGTCATGGCGCCGCTTCGGTCACCCAGTTCGAACTGATGCCGGCTCCGCCGGAGCAGGAAGACAAGCCGCTGACCTGGCCGTACTGGCCGCTCAAGATGCGTACCTCCTCGTCGCACAAGGAAGGTTCCACCGTGCGTGAATTCGCCGTGGCGACCAAGGAATTCATCGAGGACGGCAAGGGCAACGTCAAGGCGCTCAAGGCCGTGCGTGTCGAATGGACGGGTGGCAAGATGACCGAAGTCGCCGGTTCCGAATTCGAACTGCCGTGCGACGCCGCTTTCCTGGCCATGGGCTTTACCAATCCGGTCGGTTCCCTGCTCGAAGCCTTCGGCGTCGAGAAGGATGGGCGCAACAATGCCAATGCAACGACCGACGGCGAAGGCTGCTACAAGACCAACGTTGACGGCGTTTATGCCGCCGGCGACGTACGTCGTGGGCAGTCGTTGGTCGTTTGGGCGATCCGCGAAGGTCGCCAGGCCGCTCGCGAAGTCGATGCCTTCCTGATGGGTTCGACCGAATTGCCGCGCTAAACAACTAGCGTTTAATAAAACCCCGTCGGCTGTATAGCCCACGGGGTTTTTTGTTGCCCTCTGGTTTTTGCCCCAAAATGGCAGTGCACCGCAGCAGCGAGTCGGAGACTGAGAAATGCCCCTTCCTGCGAAACAAAGCATCCGTTGTATCGGCGCACCGATCAGCGCCGGGGCTCCGTTTCGCGGGACGGAGCTGGGCGCAGCGGAGTTGCGCTCGGCTGGATTGGCTCAGCGCCTGGCCGAGGCGGGAGTCGACACGCGCTGGGAAACATTCAGTCAGGCAATTTGCCAGGCCGATGAACTGGGCGCATGGCTGGCCGATCACGCCGCGCTTTGCGCCCAGGTCGTCGGTGACGGCGACTTCCCTCTGATCATCGGTGGTGACCATTCGATCGCTGCCGCCACCTGGCGCGGGGTTGGGCAGGCGCTGGGGCAAGCGCCCGGCCTGCTGTGGATCGATGCCCATCTCGATGCACATACACCGACCACCAGCCTTTCCGGCAACCTGCACGGCATGCCGGTGGCAGCGCTGCTCGGCTACGGAGACAGCGTCCTTTCCGGTGTGTCCGGGCCGGCATTGGCGCCCGCCCGACTCGTTCTGCTCGCCGGGCACAGCTACGAAGCGCCTGAGTTGGCATTGTTGAAAAGTCTAGGTGTGACGATCCATCTGCTGCCAGATATCAGGGAGCACGGGCTTGCCGCACTCGTTGACGAAGCTTGTCGGCATTTTGGCGATCTCCCGTGGGGAGTCAGCCTCGACGTCGATGCGCTGGATCCGGCCTGCGCGCCCGGGGTATCGACGCCGGTGCCCGGTGGCCTGCTGCCGGAGGAATTGCTGGATGGAATACGCGGCATCTGTCGTCGCCCCGGATGCGTCGCCTTCGAAATAGCCGAGTTCAATCCCGCCCGCGACCAAGCCGATCAGACCCGCCGCCTGATCGAATCCATCTGCCAAACGGCATTTGCCGACGGGTCGGCTAAGCAAACGTAAGCCTCCTTCGACAGGGCGCGCCGTTCGTGTGAAAATGCGCCATAAATTTCGGGGGAGAAACAATGTCAGCAGAATTGCAGCCGGCCCTTCAGGTGAGCGTGCCCAGCGGGGCGCTCGACAGCCACATGCTTCTGATCCTGGCCATCATGGTAATCGCCGGCATCCTCGGCGGCATGGCCAACTATTTCCTGGCCGACCGCCACGGCGAGCCGGCGCCCAAGGACTGGCTGAAGTATCCGGTGCTTGGCGTTGTTGCTGCGCTGACCGTACCCCTCTTCCTGAACATGATTTCCAGCACCCTGCTCGAAGGGGCGCGCACCAAGCCGATCGATTTCTACGTTTTCGCCGGCTTTTGCCTGATCTACGTGGTCGCTTCCCGTCGCCTTTTCGAGAACATCGTGCAGCGCCTGATGGGCCAGATGGACCAGGTGCGCCGCGAAGTGGTGCAGTTGAAGCAAAAGCGTGAGGAACCGATCATCGCCGTACCGGCGAAGGCTGAACCGGAGCCGGTGCGCCCGGCCGAGCCGGATCCGCGCGAAGTCTTGTCCTACAACGATGTCGAAATTCTGCGTGCGCTGTCCGAAGAGAGCTTTGTCTATGGCAACCTGGCGGCGATCTGCGATCGCACCGGCCTGGCCCGCGATTTCGTCAGCCAGCGCCTGACCGTGATGAAGTCGCTCGGCGTCATCGAGACCCGCATCAACGACAAGAATGTTCTGCACTGGTGTGTTTCGGCGCGCGGCAAGAACGTGCTCGAAGAAATCCTGGCCGGCCAGGGCGACAAGAAAACTGCCTGATCAATGCCGGCCAATGTGCCGGCTCAAAAGCTTAGAACCATGAACATCGTCATTCTCGCTGCCGGTCAAGGCAAGCGCATGCATTCCAATCTGCCCAAGGTGCTGCACCCGGTCGCCGGCAAGGCGCTGGCGCAGCACGTCATCGACACCGCCCGTACGCTGGGTCCGGAAAAACTGATCATCGTCTATGGCCACGGCGGCGACGTCGTGCAGAAAACACTGGCCGCACCGGACCTGTGTTGGGCCGAGCAGGCACAGCAACTCGGCACCGGCCATGCCGTGGCCCAGGCCCTGCCGCAGCTCTCCGCGGCCGAGCAGACCCTGGTGCTCTACGGTGATGTGCCGCTGACCATGGCCACCACCTTGAAGCGCCTGCTGCAGGCCGGTAAGGACGGTTTGTCCATCCTGACCGTCGACCTGGCCAATCCGACCGGCTACGGCCGCATCGTGCGCGATGCGGCGGGTAAGGTGCAGTGCATCGTCGAGGAAAAGGACGCGACGCCGGAGCAAAAGGCCATCCGCGAGGTCAACACCGGCATCATGGCCATCCCGACGGCACGGCTGAATGCCTGGCTCGGCCAGTTGAAGAACGACAACGCCCAGGGCGAGTACTACCTGACCGACATCGTGGCGCTGGCCGTGGCCGAAGGTCTGCCGGTGCGCACGGCGCAGCCGGAAGGCGAGTGGGAAGTACTGGGGGTCAATAGCAAGGTGCAACTGGCCGAACTGGAGCGCCAACACCAACGCAACCTGGCGGATCACTTGCTGGTCGCCGGCGTGCGTCTGGCCGATCCGGCACGTATCGACATTCGCGGCGAGCTGGCCCACGGGCGCGATGTCGCCATCGACGTCGGTTGTGTCTTCGAAGGCGAGGTCGAACTGGGCGATGCGGTCGAGGTCGGGCCGTATTGCGTGCTGAAAAACGTCAAGGTGGGCGCCGGCACGCGCATCGCTGCCTTCTGCCACTTCGAGGACGCGGTGATCGGTCCGGACGGCGTGCTCGGACCTTACGCCCGTTTGCGTCCCGGCGCCGAGCTCGGCCCGGAGGTGCATATCGGCAACTTCGTCGAGGTCAAGAAGAGCAAGATCGGCGCCCAGTCCAAGGCCAACCATCTGGCCTACATCGGCGATGCCGAGATCGGCCAGCGGGTCAACGTCGGCGCCGGCACCATCACCTGCAACTATGACGGCGTGAACAAGCATCTGACGGTGATTGAGGATGATGCCTTCATCGGTTCCGACACCCAACTGGTTGCTCCGGTGCGGGTTGGTCGTGGCGCGACTCTGGGGGCAGGAACGACCCTGACCAAGGATGCTCCACCCGACGCTTTGACCGTCTCGCGGGCAAAGCAGCTGACGCTGAGTAATTGGAGTAGACCGACAAAGATCAAAAAGTAGGTCTTGCAGAAGCGTACAATTCTTGGCAATGAATTGCACAGTCAGGGAGAAGAAGATGTCGAAGTACGCAACTGAAGCCATCCGATCCATCGCACTTGTCGGTCATGGCGCCGCGGGCAAAACCAGTCTTGCCGAGGCGCTGCTCCATGCCACCGGCGCGATTCCCGCCAAGGGGAGCGTCGACAAGGGCAATACCGTCTGCGATTTCGATCCGCAGGAAAAGGACGACGGGCACTCCCTGAATTCGGCGATCGCCAATTTTGGCTACGAAGACACCCACGTTCACCTGATCGACACCCCGGGCTACCCCGATTTCGCCGGGCAGGCGATTGCCTCGCTGGCCGGGGTCGATACCGCGCTGGTCGTGATCAACGCGCAGACCGGCGTCGAACTGATGACCGAGCGCATGATGCGCTACGCCGCCGAGCGCAAGCTGTGCCGCATGATCGTGGTCAACAAGATCGATGCCGAAAACCTCGATCTGCCGGGCCTGGTGGCCGATATCCGCGAGCGTTTCGGCAAGCAGTGCATGATCCTCGACCTGCCGGCACACGGCGGAGCCGATGTGGTCGAAGTGCTGGAACACGATGCCGGCGATGCCGATTTCGAGTCCGTGGCGGCTGCCCATCGCGCGCTGATCGACCAGATCGTCGAGGAAGACGAAGACCTGCTCGCCCAGTATCTCGACGATGGCGCTGATCCGAGCCTGGCCGCCTTGCATGCGCCGTTTGAAAAGGCGCTGCGCGAAGGCCACCTGATCCCGATCCTGTTCACCTCGGCCAAGACCGGCGCCGGCATCAAGGAGTTGTTGCATGTGCTGGCCTCGCTGGCACCGAACCCGGCCGAAGGCAACCCGCCGCCGTTCTACAAGGGCGAACCGGGTGGGCCGACTGAAGCCTTCGCCGCCGTGCCGGATGCCGGCAAGCATGTGCTGGCGCACGTCTTCAAGGTGGTGGCCGATCCCTACATGGGCAAGATCGGCATTTTCCGTGTGCATCAGGGCACGGTGAAGAAGGACATGCAGCTCTTCGTCGGCGACGGCAAGCGTCCGTTCAAGGTCGCCCACCTCTACCAGCTGCAAGGCAAGGACACGGTCGAGGTCGATGAGCTGCTGCCGGGTGACATCGGCGCCGTGGCCAAGGTCGACGAAATCGAGTTCGACTGCGTGCTGCACGATTCGCACGACGAGGACGCCATCCATCTGGTACCGCTCGACTTTCCCAAGCCGATGGCCGGCCTGGCCGTCGAAACCAGGAAGAAGGGCGACGAGCAGCGTTTGTTCGACATTCTCGGCAAGCTGTCCATGGAAGACCCGACTTTCGTGGTCGAGCGTCATCCGACCAGCAACGAGACGGTGATCCGCGGCCTGGGCGAAATCCACCTGAAGGCCAAGCTGGCCAAGATGGCGGCGCAGTACAAGCTGGAAGTCGACACCAAGCCGCCGCGCATTCCCTATCGCGAAACCATCACCGGCAATGCCGAGGCCATGTATCGCCACAAGAAGCAGTCGGGCGGCGCCGGCCAGTTCGGTGAAGTGCATCTGCGCATCGAACCCAAGGGCCGCGGCGAAGGCTTCGAGTTCGTCGATGCGGTCAAGGGCGGGGTGATTCCCGGCGTCTTCATGGCAGCGGTCGAAAAAGGTGTCCGCCAGGGCCTGGAGGGTGGTGTCGTCGCCGGCTACGAGGTCGAGGACATCAAGGTCACGGTCTATGACGGCAAGACGCACGCGGTGGATGGCAAGGAAGTGGCCTTCACCGTGGCCGCCCGCAAGGCGGTGATCGATGCGGTCCGCGGGGCCAAGCCGATCGTGCTCGAACCGATCGTGACCATCGAGATCGTCGTGCCGGAAGGCGCCATCGGCGACCTGACCGGCGACCTGTCCAGCCGGCGCGGCCACATCACCGGCACCGACGGGCGCGGTCACGGCCTGGCGGCGATTACCGGCGAAGTGCCGCTGGCCGAATTGAACGACTACCAGTCGCGTGTGAAATCGCTGACCGGAGGCCAGGGCAGCTACACCATCGAATTCGCCCGCTACGCGGCGGTGCCGCCACAAATCCAGCAGCAAATGGCAGGTAAATTCCAGCTGCACGACGAAGACGAATGACTGCTGCGGTGTACAGGCAAAAAGGGCTGATTTTCAGCCCTTTTTTTT